>WFQT01000050.1 GCA_015486895.1 Anaerolineae bacterium | reverse complement strand
CACCAAGACGTATTATTATACCAGTTATCTCTCCGATATTGCTCCCTTCCTGAATGTTTCGGAAGTGGCCGATGAGAAGCTGAGCCATTATGCGGTTATTGCTCGGCGACGTTTCCTGGAAGCTAAAGCCCACCGTCTTTACCAACAGTCTTTTGGCAAAGAGGTAGGTGACTTCCTTTGGAAAGTTCGCCGCAATGACGCGTTGCGCACGATAGGTCGCGGTTTGACGACTTTAGGGCTGTTTAGTAAATTTAAGCGAAATAAAGAACGTGGAGAAGCAGAATTATGGGCATAAACGGACACAGGCGGGAATTGTCTCTGGTACAGAAAGTACAGCGCAAACTGCGCTATTACGAACAGCAAGTGTTGGCTCCGGTGAAATACCTGGCTTACGCTACCGGACAGACTAAATTCGTGCCGCCCCCCGATCGCATGTATATTGAGTCTACGAATATTTGCAACTTGAAGTGTATCATGTGTCCCACCGGGCGCGGGGAAGTCACCCGGCCCAAAGGTTTCATGGATTTTGATGTATTCAGGCAAATTGTGGATGAAATGGCGCCGTATGTGAAGGCGACAACCTTGCATATTTGGGGCGAACCACTCTTGCATAAGCGGATCGTCGACATGGTGGAATATTGCAGTGCCAAAGGGCTGCGGTCAGAAATCAGCACTAATGCTACGTTACTGACGGAAGAAAAGTCGCGCCAACTTTTGGAAGCTGGCCTGAGTGCCATTTATCTCTCTCTGGATGGGATGCGCCCTGAGACTTATGAATCGGTGCGGGTGAACGCCGATTTTGAGCGTACTAATCAGAACATTCGTCGTTTCATTGAGATAAAATCGACTGACCATTACGACACATACGTCAATTTGCAGATCATCCAGATGCAACAAACGGTGGACGAGATTGACGAGTTCGTGGAGACATGGAGCATCCCCGGCGTGGATCGCATTCACGTTAAGGCGTTTGACTCTTGGGCTGGGCAGGTTGATGAGATCAACGAGTTGCGGGCGTACGAGCCAGACTTGCCGGCTAAGCGCTATCCTTGTCCGAACCTTTGGTATCACGTGCATATCTACTGGGATGGTAGTATCTCTATGTGCGATCGCGATTTTAACTCTCGTTTCCCTTTGGGCAGTGTCATTGACGAAGATGGCAAAGTACGGGTGATGAAGAATTGGAATGGTCCCCGTATGCAGGAGTTGCGCCGTCGCCATATTGAAAATGATTTAGATGATGTTTTCCCGTGTAATCATTGCACAGAATGGGCCTGGTGGAAACCGACCTTCTCCACTTCGCAAGGGAACAGGCCGGTAGAGGAAGGGGATGCACAGCGCGATCCCAATCGGTTGCAGAAAAGCAGCACTTTGGTTGTTTATGACCGGCCATCTACGGCCCGGCATACCGATGCTAAATAGCGCTAGATTCTGGCAGCAACTCTAAATCTGATCGCTGCTAAGAATCGTCACCCCCGAGAACAGGTCTGACGCAGAGCCGCAGAGAAAAAGATTTAACGCCAGGCAGCAAAGAGGCAGAGGCCGCGAAGATAAAAAACACAAAATTCTGTTGTCATTGCGAATAGCGCAACGATGAAGTGATCTCTGACCTGCTTCGAAAATAGAACGCTGATGACGCAGATGAACGCTGATTCCCGCTGTCGGGTTCTTTCTTAGTGAATGCCATCCCCCGGGGAATCCTCATATTTGGAGTTGCTGAAAATTCTGGTATTCTGCTTTCTGTGGTATAATTTGACATTATGGTTACAGAAAAAGAAAACAAGAAAATCAAGAAAATTAGCGTCATTGACGCTTTGTCCTCCGGTTACCAAGGGGTTGGGCAGCACATTTGGCTGATATTGGTGCCGGTGCTAGTGGACCTCTGGCTTTGGTTAGGGCCGCATGTCTCCGCCAGTGACGCGGTGGAGGCATTGGAAAAGTTTTTTGCCAACACCTCCGTGGCCTTTCCCTCCGATTATATGGAGATGGTTACTAAGACCTTAGAGCAGTTGAAACAGGTAAATCTTTTCTCCGTGTTGGCGCTATCTCCCATGGGGCCACCCAGCCTGTTAGGCGGCTTGGGATTGACTTCGCCAGTTATTTCTTCCGCAACCACCTGGCAATTGTATGGCACAGGCCAGCTCTTTATCTTTGTAATCTTGATGGTTGTGCTCGGCTTGTTGCTGGCAGCGGCTTACATGGTTCCCATGGCTGTGCTATTGCGCGGAGATCACTTTTCTTGGGCTACTTTGTTGTACGATCTGGGCCGCAGTTGGGCATCCTTTATCCTTTTCTCCTTGATTATGTTAGTTGGTATCTTTGTGGCATCCATGATTCTCTCCTTCGTTCTCCTGTTCGCTTCGCTTTTCGGGAGTACTATGATGACTGCTATTATGGGTTTCTTCCTGATGCTAAGTAGCTGGCTCATGCTTTGGCTATTGGTAACATTTGCTTTTGTGCCAGAGTCCATTGTTCTGGACCGGGCCCCTGTCTTAACTGCTATGGCTCGTAGTCTCAACGTTGTTTGGCGTAATTTCTGGGCGACGGTGCTATTGGTCGGATTGGGCTTAGCGTTGACCGAGGGGTTTTACTTAATTTGGGAGCGGTTGGGTAGTAGCTCCTTAGGGTTGATCATTGGCATTGCTGGCAATGCCTACATCAGTAGTGGTGTTGCCCTGGCCAGCATGTTATTTTACCGGGATCGTTTCTCCTGTTGGCAGCAAGAACTGGCTGCCCAGGTAGAGGTGGCTTCCCAGAAACAGACGCACGATCAAACGGAGTCGTGATAACCGTGACAATGAAATCAAACTCCCCTTTGCACTACACGGCAGAGGACATCCAGGTATTGGAAGGATTAGAGGCCGTCCGCCGCCGGCCGGGAATGTATATCGGCGGCACTGACGTTAAAGCGCTACACCATATGGTCTACGAGGTGGTGGATAATGCTATTGACGAGGCCATGGCAGGCGCTTGTGATCGCATCGAAGTCACTATTCACCCCAATGAGAGCCTGACCGTATGGGATGAAGGCCGCGGCATTCCCGTGGACATTCACCAACAAACAGGGCAGTCCGCTCTCACGGTGGTCATGACTAAATTGCACGCTGGGGGCAAGTTTGGTGGTGGCGGCTACAAGGTTTCCGGTGGTTTGCATGGTGTTGGTGTTTCCGCCGTCAACGCCCTTTCTACCTGGTTGGAAGTGGAAGTGCGGCGCAATGGTAAGGTTTATCGCCAGCGCTTTGAGCGAGGTCGCCCTGTTACCGGCGTGAAAGTGGTAGGCAAGACCTCATCTAAGGACACCGGTACTACTGTTACCTTCTTGCGGGACGATACTATTTTTGACGCGCTGCACTACCGGCGAGAGGTGTTATTGCAGCGCTTCCGTGAAATGGCCTTTCTTACTCGCGGCCTGACCATCAAAATGGTAGATGAGCGTCAAGATCCGCCTTTCGAGATGACATTCTATTTTGATGGTGGCGTCAAAAGCTTTGTCCGCTATTTGAATCGTAATCGCGAGGCATTACACAATCCCATTTATGTGGAAAAGCAAATCGATTCCACCCTCGTGGAGGCGGCTATCCAGTACACCAATGGCTATACGGAATCCGTCTTTGCTTTTGCTAACACCATTAACACGCCAGACGGCGGCACGCATTTAACCGGCTTACGCTCTGCGTTGACCCGTTCGCTGAACGACTACGCCCGTAAGAATGGATTGCTAAAGGAAAACGAACCTAATTTTACGGGAGAGGACACCCGCGAGGGATTGACGGCCATTATTAGTGTAAAGCTGCCGGATCCTCAGTTTGAATCCCAGACTAAGGTGAAGCTCCTTAACGCTGAGGTCAAGACCTTAGTGGAATCCACGGTTGTGGAAGCCATGGGCACTTGGCTGGAGAATAATCCCTCTGCGGCGAAAGCAGTTGTGCAGAAATGTCGCACCTCCTTCCGAGCTCGTGAGGCTGCTCGTAAAGCTCGCGACCTGGTTATCCGCAAGAGCGCCTTGGAGAGTATGACTTTGCCCGGCAAATTAGCTGATTGCTCTGAGAGGGATGCTGCTAAAACGGAGCTCTATTTAGTAGAGGGGGACTCTGCTGGCGGTTCCGCCAAACAAGGCCGGGATCGACGTTTTCAGGCTATCTTGCCGCTGCGAGGTAAGATTCTGAATGTGGAAAAGGCTCGCCTGGACCGTGCTTTGGATAACAAGGAAGTGCAAGCTCTCATCACTGCTTTAGGCACCGGCATTGGCGATCAGTTCAATTTAGATAATCTGCGCTATGGTCGTATTATTATCATGAGTGTTGACGGACAGGAGCTGACGTTTGTACGTTTCCCGAATGGAGTGATCCGGTCGGTGCAAATCGGCTCTTTCGTGGATTCTTTTTTCGGGGGGGAGCGGGTTGGCGAAAACCTTGCTGATTATCAAGTGCTTTGCTTTAATTCCGAGACGCAGGAGACTGATTTTCGGCCGCTGAAAAATGTGATTCGCCATCCACAGAAGGAACCGCTATTCGCGCTAAAGACGGCATTGGGGCGCGAGGTACGGGTGACATCTTCCCACAGCGTCTACGTCTGGGAAGATGGTGAGGTGCACTTGCGCCGAGGGGATGCCATTCGCCCCGGCGACTGGTTAGTGGTGCCGCGGCAGTTGCCTCTGTACCAACCCGAGCCGGTGGAATCGCTGGACTTGCTGGCTGGATTGCTGCCCTTTGTCCGCGAGAATGCCTACACCGTGCGCTTGTTGAACCAGGCCGGAGTGGTCGTGCCGTTGACTGCCAGTGGTGCATTGTTGGGAGGGGCAGCATTGACTGCTGCGTTGCCAGATCACGGCACCATGATCACCTTAGAAAGTTCGCCACAGCTCGCCATTCCTCGCTTTATGCCGGTTAGCCGTGAGTTGATGACTTTCCTTGGCTTTCTCGTGGCCCGCGGCCGCTACGTGCCGGAGCAGAAGGTAATGCGCTTCCTCTTTGAAGAGGATGCACTGGACCTGGCAGAGGAAGTAGGCCTGCAGTGGCGGCATTTGGTGGGCGTTGTGCCCAGTTTTCAAGTAGATGAAGATGGGAGCTTCTATTGGGAAGTGTCTCATCCATTACTGGTAGCTATTTGCCATTATTTTGGTTTCGCTGGCCCGCGGCAGGGGTGGATATTGCCAGATTTGCTATTTAACGTCCCCCGAGCGCTGCAGATGACTTTCTTGCGCAGTTTCTTCTTGGCCTCGGGGCAGGTTGAGTCGGAGGGCATCGCCTTCGTGCACGAGTCGAAAGCGCTATTGAACCGGTTGAGCTATCTGTTGCTTGATTTCGGTGTGCTTCCGGCGCTCCAACTGGACCGGGCAGTGCCGCGATTGCTCTTGCAAACAGCAGTTGACCTGATGACGCTGGAGCCGGTATGGAGCGATCATTACAACGCTATCCGGGTAGTGAGTACCGAAAGGGATATGCCCGTCCGTCAGATCGGTGGCGACTTGGCGGCTTTGCTGGTGGAAGAAGTAACATCGGTGACGGCCTCCAATGGTATGGTATATGACTTCTCTGTAGAAGAACATGAGAACTTCATCTGTGGTCTGGGTGGCGTCTGTTGTCATAATACGGACGCTGACGTGGATGGCGCCCATATTCGCACTCTGTTGTTGACTTTCTTCTTTCGTTACATGGCGCCGCTCATTGAAGATAGCCACCTATATATTGCTCAGCCGCCTCTTTACTTGATCAAAGCAGGGAAAGAACATGCTTACGCTTATAGCGAAGAAGAGAAAGACCGTCTTTTAGCCAAGTTTGAAGGCAAGAAAGTGACTTTGCAGCGTTATAAGGGTTTGGGGGAAATGAACCCGGAGCAGCTATGGGAAACCACCATGAAGATGGAGAACCGTTCTTTGTTACAGGTGACTATTGAGGACGCAGCTAGTGCCGATCGCACTTTTGACATATTGATGGGTGGGTCGGTGCCGCCGAGGCGCAAATTCATTCAGACCCACGCCCGCAGTGTGCGCAACCTGGATGTATAACTGGTGTTTGCTTAAGTGGTCATCATGGGCCTATGGTACACCACAGCGGGTGAAAACTACCCCTGCTCTATCCGCATCCGTGATGCAGTGGGTTTTACCCCGATAACGGCAGGTCGCGGACCTGCCTGAGATAGAAAAGAGGGTGGTTTTCAAGGGCGTGTTGTGTCCTGAAGTACGTTTATACCAAACAGGGGGAAGACACCATTGTCTTCCCCCTGTTCCTTTAAGTAAGAATGACCGCTAAAAGGGTTATACCCAGCCGCGAAGTTTCATGGCCTCTACCACCCGTTTCACGGAGACCAAGTAAGCTGCAGTTCGAGGATCTACTTTGTAGGCCTGATAGGTTTCGTAGAAGTCCTGGAAAGCCTTGGTCATCTTCTTGTCCAAGCGCTCGTAGACTTCGTCCAGTGTCCAGTAGTAGCCGCTAACGTTCTGTACCCACTCGAAGTATGAAACTGTCACCCCGCCGGCGTTGGCCAGAAAGTCCGGCAACACGAGGTTCCCGTTCTTGTGGAAAATAGCATCCGCTTCTGGTGTCGTTGGGCCATTGGCCAACTCTAAGATCAGTTTCGCCTTGACGTTGCCAGCATTGTCGGCAGTCAAGGCCTCTTCTAAGGCAGCGGGAACCAGCACATCCACGTTCAGTTCAAGCAAATCTTCATTGCTGATTTCCTTACTGCCGGGGAACCCGATCACGCTGCCGGTTTCCTTCTTATACTTCGCACAAGCCTCGAAATCCAGGCCGTTCGGGTTGTAAATGCCGCCCCGCGAATCGCTGATGGCAACGACTTTAGAGCCGAAGAGTTTAGTTGTTAATTCGTGAGCGTATTGACCGGCGTTGCCGAAGCCCTGGACAGCCACGGTAGCCTTGCTCAGGTCTATGCCTTTCACCTTGGCAGCCTCGCGCAGTACGTACATGCCGCCGCGAGCTGTGGCATCGTTGCGCCCTAAGGAACCGCCTACCCGCACTGGCTTGCCGGTGATGACGCCGGGAACATTGTAGCCGCGCAGTTTAGAGAACTCGTCCATCATCCATGCCATGATCTGCGGCGTAGTATATACATCTGGTGCTGGTATATCTCTCTCTGGGCCAATGAACTCGCCGATGGAGCGAATATAACCCCGGGCCAACCGTTCCTGTTCGCCCATGGAAAGCTCCTTCGGGTTCACGATGATGCCGCCCTTACCGCCGCCATAAGGGATATCCACGATGGCGCATTTCCAGGTCATCCAGGCCGCCAGTGCCCGCACTGTGTTAATGGTTTCCTGCGGATGCCAGCGGATGCCGCCCTTTGTAGGGCCAAGGGCATCATTATACTGGACGCGAAAGCCATCAAATATTTTGATAGAGCCATCATCCATGCGTACCGGGATGGTCACACGCAGTTCACGCATCGGTTTGCGCAAAAAGGCATGGGTTGCCGGGTCCAACTCTAAAATCTCCGCTGTCTTGTCCAACTGTGCTTGCGCCATTGCAAATGGATTCTGCTTTTCACTCATTGTACGTCTCCTTCATCATTGAATGTTGGTTTATCCTTCCAACTAAATTGTCTATCTCCAAGTCCCTTGTGGGACCTTGAGAACAAGAAAAGCATTGATAACATTGTCAATAAGATCGTTAATAACCCTCTTTATCTTCTTTCGTCGTTATTAGAGTCGATTTGTGTAATAAGCATCGCTATAAGTCCGCAGAATTGTATGTTAACCCTCTTTGTTTGTCAAAGTCGTGAACTATCTTTCGCGCCCGAACGATAGTTCGCCGGGGTAGTAGCTGGTGCCTACTCTGCTAGAGGCGGCATGGATAATAGTCTTAGAGCGTTTCCCTTCTTAGCTACCTGACAGTTTGCAAAGATCATCATGATGACCTTGTCATTGCGAGCCCCGCAGGGGCGAAGCGATCTCCGGCTTGCCGTATTAGGGATTGCTTTGGGCGCTAAAGCACCCTCGCAATGAATCTTCTCAATAACTTTGGGTGGTGCAGGTTTGGCTGTCTATTTAGCCCTTCCCTTTTTGGTGTAAATGTATTTCAGGACTTGACGGGCTGGACTACAATCCCCACAAAAGCTTCACAAATTCTTCAAATGCTCCCCTTATAATGATAGTTGTACGGCCGATCTAAGGCAGACGTACACATCTCATTTTCGAGGAGAATACCATGAGAAAGAAATGGATATTGACGTTAGGAACTTTGGCTTTGTTGCTGGCAATTGTCGGTGGTGGCATTGCTTCGGCTAATGGTCCATCTACGACGACCACAACGACACCGACGCAAGCCGCAAATCCGGATCGCTTTGCCGGGCAGCAGGGACAACAATCGCCTGCTGATCACCTCCAACTGGCTAACCGTAGTCTGGGAAGCACGATGTTCAAGGCAATTGCTGATAAGTTAGGTATGACATTGCAGGAGTTGACAAAAGAAATGCACTCCGGCAAGTCCATCTTAGTCATTGCCGACGAGAAAAGTGTTACCCAAGACGAGCTAGTGCAGGCAGTCGTAGATTCAGAAAAAGGTCGATTGCAAGAAGCCGTTGACGGGAAGAAGATGACCGCAGAACAAATGACCTGGTTGTTGGATAAGTTGCAAGAACGTGCGGGTAAGATGCTGTTGCAAGAGGGTACAGGCCGTTTAGGAACACCGATGGTGCAAAAAGCAGAGTGGGACACTGTGGCCCAGGCGTTGGGCATGACAACCCCGGATCTGCGGCAGGAATTGCGCACTCGCACCTTAGCGGCTATCGCCGAGGAAAAAGGCGTTGCCTTGAATGACTTGGTGCAAACCATGGTTACAGCACGCCAATCTGCGCTCGCCAGCCTGGTGAGTGATGGTAACATCACCCAAGCACAAGCTGATGCGGCGCTGGCGAAAGTGCAAACAGCCTGGCAAAACTGTGCCGACAACGGCCAGGGGTTAAGTTGCCATTGGGGATTCACCAAATTCAGCCGTAGTAATCGTGGCAGCGGTGGTCACAGAGGTTTTCTGGGGCGACCAGGCTATGGCAGACATCCCAAGAGCTTTGGTGGTTTTGAGGGAAATTTCTCTCCAGCTCCCTTGAGAAGCGCGGCAGGATGGTAAGTATTTGCGAACATCTGAAGTGAAATCAGGCGACCTCCGCGGAGGTCGCCTTTCTGTCACTACGTTGACAAATTCTTCCTTGCAAGGTATCCTGTTTTCCAGGAGCAGGCTATGGACAAAATTCTGGTTGTTGATGACGAAATTAAAATTGTGCAGTTGTTGCGCGCTTATTTGGAGCGGGCCGGCTATCAGGTGGTTGTGGCAGGGGATGGATCCTCCGCTGTTGCAGTCTTTCGCCGCGAGCACCCAAACTTGGTTGTCCTGGATCTCATGCTGCCCGGCCTGGACGGGCTGGATGTAGCGCAGTTGATGCGCTCCGAAGAGAACGTGCCCATCATTATGCTGACGGCCCGTGTGGGGGAGAATGATCGCATTTTGGGGTTGGAATTGGGCGCCGATGATTATGTGACCAAGCCCTTTTCACCACGCGAGGTCGTTGCCCGGGTAAAAGCAGTCTTGCGGCGAGTGAGAGGGGAGCCGGAGGAGGAGGTATTAACGCTGGATAACCTGAGCCTGGATTCCCAGCGGCGGAAAGTGACTCTGGGTGGGAAAGAAATCCCCCTCACAGTAACGGAGTTTGAGCTGTTACACTTGTTGATGCGCCATCCGGGACGTGTATTTACTCGCTTGCAACTTCTCGAACAAATCCAGGGAGTCGCTTATGATAGCTATGAACGCACTGTCGATACGCACATTAAGAACTTGCGCCAGAAATTGGGGGACAATTCTCGCCGGCCCCGCTTCATCTTGACGGTACATCGCGTTGGCTACAAGATAGCTGAGGAGTGAGACTGTCATGCGTATCTCCTTACGCTGGAAATTAATCTCAGCTTTTTTGCTTGTTGTGTTAGTTTCTTCCAGCCTCATGAGCGTCTGGCTGCACGGTATGGTGGAAGGCGCTTTCAGTAAATATATCCAGAACCGGGCACAGACCCAAGCTAAGCAACTTTTACCCATTTTGGAAAATTACTATAGCCAGCATGGCTCTTGGGAGGGTGTCCAACAGGTACTAAACATTCCTCCAGACAAAGCCGCCCGCTTGTTTTCCCTTTCCTCTTTCAGTTCTCACTTCCTGTTGCTCAACCGTCAAAAGAGAGTTATCTGGGATTCACATGCTCTATTCCTTGGACGCCTACCGGTTATCCCTTTATCGCCTGTACAATTGGCACGAAACGCGTTGGATATCAAAGTGAACGGGCAAGTAGTAGGACAGTTGGTGATCATTCCGCCAAAAGTACGGGCTTTAGGAAGCATGGAGAATTTCTTCTTGCGCTCGGTTAACCGCTCTTTTGTAGAAGCTACACTCCTGGCCGGTATTCTAGCTGTGTTGTTAGGGGCGTTAGCATCTCAACTGCTCAT
>WFQT01000049.1 GCA_015486895.1 Anaerolineae bacterium | reverse complement strand
TAATAGAGCTGGCCTATTCACCAATGACCTGCATCATAAATAGACCCTGCTGCAGCGGACAAGGATTATCAGAAAAAAAACTCACACTCCGATCAGTGAGCACTCATGGGGACTATGCCCGGCAAGGAAAGAAAAATGCACATTGTTTTAGACGGACGCCCCATTCAGGATCACTTCCCAGGCATTGGCCGTTACGTATACGAGTTGGCACGCGCCTTACCGCCGGTAGTACCCCCCTGGCGCATTACCCTTCTTTACCAGCCAGGAGCAAAAAACAATCTCTTCCCTCTAAAGGAGCTATCGGGAGATATTCACCTACAACAGGTAAACGCCTCGCCTTTCTCCCTCCGTCAACAGTTAGTACTACCCCGGCTCCTGCACCACCTGCGGCCCGACATTTACCATGCCACTTACTACATGATGCCTTTTCATCCCGGAGTTCCGACGGTTCTCACCGTCTACGACGACATCCCCGGCCGTTTTCCGCACTATTTTTCCGCGAACAAACGATTCTTCATCGAAACGGCCAAACAACTGGCTCTCAATAGCGCCGATTACGTCATTGCTATTTCCGAACGCACCCGGGAAGACATCAGCCGCCGCTATGACGTCAAGCCGGAACGTTTCACTGTTATCCCTTTAGCTGTTGATGACCGTTTTCACCCCCAGCCGGAGGCAGCCATCGCTGCCATCAAAGCTCGTTATCACTTGCCGGAGAGCTATTTCCTCTATGTGGGCAGCAATAAGCCACACAAAAACATGCTCTTTCTAATTAAAGCGTGGCAGCAGGCGGCAAGTCAGGTTCCCGACCTGCCTTCGCTTGTCATCAGCGGCCCGTGGGATGCCCGTTACACGGCTCCAAAGAGACTCGTGGTTACCAACCAATTAGAAGAAAACATCCGCTTCACCGGTCCACTTCCTGATGAAATCCTGCCGGCCCTCTATAGCAGTGCCGTCGCTTTCACTTTCCCGTCTCTCTATGAAGGATTCGGCCTACCCATCTTAGAAGCAATGGCCTGCGGCGTACCGGTCATCTGCTCACGCAGCACCAGCCTACGGGAAGTAGGCGGCGAGGCCGCTCATTATGCCCCAGCCGACGATCCCCGCGCTTTTAGCGCAGCCATGATTGAGCTCTGGAAAAGCCGGGAATACCGAGAACTATTACGCCAAAAAGGGCTTATTCGTGCTGCTCGCTTCACTTGGCAACGGACTGCTGCTGATACCGTTGCCGTTTACCGCTACCTTTACCAACTGACACACTGACTGATGACCTTTTTAGCCTCAGAACAGGCGAGTTTCATCATAGGACAGGCGTACAATACATGGATGGCTGCAAGTTGACATGATGATAAGGCTAGGGAGCACCTAACAGGTTTCACTGGGAGATCTTATCTGCTACCGACCTAATGTGGGGTCATAGAAGTTTGCATTTCTTAACGACTGGCTTGTTATCAATGAACCTGTATCCAGCCGGCAATAATGGCAGAAGGCACGGCTTTGCGATTTGACGTTGTTGTCGCTTCGGCGTATAATTTTTATTGTTATTGGGGGATGGTCTAATGGCAGGACAACTGACTCTGAATCAGTTAGTCGGGGTTCGAATCCCTGTCCCCCAGCTCAACCAATTCGGGCAATGCCCGAAGAAGCTGGTGAGACCGGGCCAGACCCGGCAATAAAGCACCTGGCCCGGTCTATAGCGCCGGGCTTTGTTGTTTTAGCCCGAAGAGCCAAGGGAGGGTACTCGATGCCAACAATCACAGCGTTACCGACCTACATCTCTCTTCATGAAGCTGCTATTCGCTGTGGCGTCAGCGAAACTGTGTTGCGTCGTGCCGTAAACGATGGTATAATTCGCTCCGTGCGGTTGACGGGAGGAAAGATAGCTGTGGCCGATGAGGATGCAGCCATAGTTGCGGCACAAATAGAAGCGATCGCTGATGGAGATGAACTTGTGTCATTGAGTCAGGCCGCCCGCAAACTACAGATAGATTCAAGTACTGTGTGGTGGTGGTATAAGCATGGTTGGTTGGAGAAACGCGGGAGCGGGCCCAGGAACGCAATACTATTTTCTTGGAAAGAAGCCAAAAAACTTCACCAACTATACCACCAACGACGCGGCGGACAACGGGGAAGACGTCTTATCCCCAGGAATATGGAAGTCAATGAAGCTATCGCAAACTTGATATAGGTTATTTATAGCCCCCTGGTATGCCTTTTCTCAAAAAACGAGCGGTTTCGCTCGTTTTCTTCTAAACCTGACCGCTGAAACTTATGCTATACTGTTTTTTAATTACCCATGCAGAGTCCAGCCTACGGGCAGGCGTGTAGACCATATCAAAATAGAGCAATCGCACATTCATTCCCCTGGCGGGAAACGGGCTTGCCTTTACGGCAGTACTTTACTTCCAAAACAAGGCAACTGCCTGGCCTGGGCTTGTCATTGACCGGGCTATACTGTACCACCCGTAGCCGCTTGGTGTGTACCACTCATAGCCGCCATTGACAGGGTGACCGGCGACGCCGAAGTTGCTACGCCGGCGCCGGTCGTTTCCCGACCTCTTTGATCGCCTACAACCAGATCGCTGGCCGAGGCATTCGGGCCGGGGATGCGAGATCAACTCATGACCCAGATCCAGTTCATGGCCGCCGATGCCACGCAAGCGCGCATCACGTCGGCCAACCCCGAAGAAGTTCGACTTCTAGCAGAAGTCGAACTTCTATCCTTCCAGCTCCACGGGCGCGCCGATGGCCCCGTAGCGCATCTCCTTGCCCTCGGTGGCCACGCTGTACACGTTGGGCACCAAGAGCTCGGGCGTGAAGCGCTCGTAATCGTTGTGCACCTGCATGGCCCCGTCCACTCAACTGATGGCCTTGCGCACCGGCGTTTTGGCCTCGATGATGACCAGGGGAAAGCCGTTGACCAGAAGCACCACATCGGCCCGGCGCTCGGCCGCTACCGCCCACGCTACCGAGATGTGCGCCGAAGCATCCTCGCAAATGATGGCACACATCGGCGAGGGCTTCGATGCCCTGCTACACGGCGTGGCGAACGGTCTGTTTGCCCTGGGCCTACTTATCGGCGCGGCCGTGATGATCTTTGCCCTGTCGCACATGATTGCTACTGCCATAGATACCCAGTACATCCACGCCGACTACAGCGGGCAATATCCCATTGTCAAGATGAAACGCGAGGACCGGATCATTTACTACGATCCAAACCATGCGCCAACTGCGGTGACCTCTTTCGAGCCGGACGGATGCCCTGGCTTTGCTCTGCCTGATTCCGCGCTGGAGCTGCAAGCGTTGGCTTTGCGCGGCGCTCAACAGGCACAAACTATGCGGGCCGCAGTTAGCGGCGAGCGTGTGCATCGCCTGCCGGCGAACATCAGCGTTTTCCCCGATGAAATGCCACCGTTGCAGCGGTTGGGGAAAGTGGAAATCATTGATCCAGGCGACATGCCCATGCTACCGGGTAACAATGAGGCAACATTGTAATGACTACTAACATGGAGCAGCTTACTGTAAATGTAGGACAAAAGATCATTGCTGCCCTCGATCGCCTGGGTATCGGCTACCGAACCGAAGCGGGCGAATGGTGGGGAATCCGTTTCTCATCTCTGGGGTACACTGCTAACAACTCCAAACTAGTACTCAGTCAACCGTGATCTGAGTGAAACAGCATAGAGGTTGGCGCAGGCCCACCTTCGGCGCAGAGCGCCCAAGAGCCCAAATTCATTCGGCCGGTGTGTCGGGAG
>WFQT01000048.1 GCA_015486895.1 Anaerolineae bacterium | reverse complement strand
TCAGGGACTTGGTCAGCACACGCCGCCCAACAAGTCGCTGGAGCCGACCGCCTAATCGAGACCCCTTTTGCTGCTTGTCTCGGCTTTGCAGCGTTTCGGGTCTTGGGTGGTGTCACTGCGAAACCCGGCGGCGGCTCAGCTCCGGTCCGTTAGCCGTATGGTGCAAAGAATAAGCCCGTTTGAGTTCTGGAAGCAATTGCAGATGCCGGCGGCGATAGCACTGAACATGCCGCCGGATAAGATTGTATCAATAGTTGGATGACAGGAAGCAAAAAAGCAAACGAAGTCCGCCGCTCTTTGCATTCACCCAACCCATCTTCGACGGCAGGTTAACTCGAGCCCAGCTTGTCTGTCATGGCTCTTGCCAAATTTGGCGCTGAGATTGCTCCCGGCGCGGCGGGCAGGTAATGTTAGCGTTCGGGGCAAAGGCTATCCATTCGAGAAGGAGGCAGAATATGAAACCCTGTTACAAAAGCATTGTTTTCCTTGTCGTGTTGATGTTGCTTCTGTCGGCCTGTGGCCATAGCACCCCCAAAGCAACTTCGCTGCCTGAGGCCACCTCCACCAAATCACCTCCCACAGTCATCTCGACTCCCAGCCACCAAGGCAAATCCTGTCTTGCTGATCTTGCCATCTACCCCGGCGCACGCGAAGAGCCACAAATGCGGGCCGAGTTGGAAGACTTCGTCCGCCAAATGGAAACGACGGCGCAGGCATCAGGAGGCGAGGTGGCTGCCTACACCACGACGGATGCGCCGTCCAAAACCATTGATTTCTACCGCAAGAACCCACCCCGTGGAGAGTGGAACAGGATACTGGCCCTCACCTCAAGCAAAGGCGGGATCATAGTATGGGGCAAAGGAAATCTCAGCGCACAAGTGTTTGTAGCCGTCCATAAGCAGAAAACGGTGATCTTGTTAGGCTGCGGCCAAAAATCGGGTTCGGCTCAAGGGCCAAAGCTGCCTACGTACACCAAGAAAAATGGTCTCGCCGCCAATAGCGTAACCTCCATTGCGGTTGCAGCCGACGGTTCTGTCTGGTTTGGAACCTCGTCCGGGCTATCCCATCTGAAGGGCGGCAACTGGACAACCTATACCAGGGACAAGGGACTGCCGGGGAACCAGATCAGTGCACTGGCAACGGGAACGGATGGCACGCTTTGGGTCGGTACCGATTTTCGTGGGGTAGCTCATTTTGACGGGTCTTCGTGGAGGACCTATACCAAGCGGGATGGGCTGCGCCATAACAAGGTCTCCTCCATCGCCACAGCTCCCGATGGAACCGTGTGGGTCGGCTCCTGCGATGTGCGCGGAGGCATTTCCCACTTCGATGGCCACGGGTGGAAAACTTATGACAAGAGCGATGGTCTTGGCGACAACTGCGTGAATGTCATCGCGGTCGCCTTCGATGGGACCGTTTGGGCCGGCACAAAGCGAGGCCTATCGAAGTTCGACGGTACCAAATGGACGAATTACACCACCACCGACGGCCTGGCGCAGAATGACATCAATGCCGTGGCAGTTGCTCCAAACGGCACAGTGTGGGTGGGCACCGACAACGGCGTATCGCGGTTTGACGGCCAAACATGGAAGACGTACACCCCGGCCGATGGGTTAGCTGCCCCGCATGTCAGCGCTATAGCGATAGCGCCGGATGACTCGCTGTGGTTCGGCACGTCCAAGGGCGTCTCGCACCTGAAAAACGGGCACTGGCGAACCTACACGACACATGACGGCCTCCCGAGCAACACTGTGATATCCATTTTGGCTGCTCCGGACGGCAAAATCTGGGTTGGTACAGCGTTCAAAGGTGTGACATTGCTGCAACCATCGGAATAAGCGTGACTCACTAACCGCAACGGGCACTGCACGCATCACCAAGGCCGCCGGCCGGAGCGAAGCCTGTCCTACAGAGTTGAGGCTTCTCGGAAGGTGGAATCGTCCGGGCCGTGATTGCAGCTTACGCACCCGCACCCTGGCCGCCTCGTTCAAACAGCTTTCCAGCCATCGCCAAGCCAGCCATCATACAGGTCGGAGAGAAAAGTTAATGAAAACGCTTGTGGTCATTCCACTGTCGGAAGAAATGACGCCTTTCCTGGAATTGTGTACAGCCCACGATGTTCGGTTTGAGGCTGCTATGATCGGAAAGCTCGCTGTCACGCGCTGCCCGGATTTAGAGATCACCTTGGCTTGCGGCGGCCTTGGCAAAACACAGTTCGCGATACAGGTCCAACACTTGCTCGATTTCTCCCCGGATTTCGACCTGGTCATTTGTGCCGGCGCGGCCGGAGCGTTGGCGGATTCACTTTCCGTCGGGGATGTTGTGGTCGCAACGGAAACAGTGGAATATGACATTTACAACGGATTCGGAACACCACTGATACCCCGATATGCCGGCCACGAAAGTACACGGGATGCGTTCAAGGAAATACCACTCGGCGGCAACGGTTTTCGCGTGCATTTTGGGCCGATTGCTAGCGGGGATGAGGACGTGATGGACACCAAGAGAAGAAAGGAGATTCAGAAGCGAACAGGGGGGTTGGCGGTAGCCTGGGAAGGGGCCGGAGGCGCCCGGGCCTGCCAGTTCAACGGCGTCCCCTACCTGGAAATTCGAGGCATAACCGACGCTGCCCAGGGAACGGCTTTGGCAGACTTTGAGAAGAATCTGCCAACAGCCATGCGCAATGTGGCGGCGCTGATCTTAGCTTGGGCCGGAAGACAGACAAACGCGAGGCAGCCGGCACCAAGATAGTTCGGCGGCCGACGGCTAAGGCAGGAGGGAACACTCGTTGGGGATGCATTGAGCGCTAAGCGGCTGAAGCCACGTCGCGAGGGGATAACTTCTTTCTACTACGGGGGAATTAGGCTACGGTGATAGGAATGGGGCGAGTCGACGGCGGCAGCAAGGTTGGTTCGTTTCTTTCTCAGGGGCCAGCCCCTGAAACCCCGTACCCAAAAAGAGGGGCATGCTACTGGGGGCGTCTCACCCCCCAGACCCCCTGAAAGAAGCACATTGTCTGCGCCGTGGCCAGTATGTGTAAGCGTTCGCCATCCCGCGCCCCACTGCCGTCTGACGCCATCCTGCCGGCATCGATGTGGTACTTATCGTTGTTGCCATGAGTTTGCCTGAGCTTGTGGGCAGCTGTTGAATGTATCGGTTGATCATGGCAGGTTTTGTCGAGGTGGCAAGCGCTGCAATTGGCCGCGGCAACGAGTGACAGGTAATGCTCTGCAGTGGATGGTAGTCTTGATGGCGTTGCGGGGTAGACTTTACGATGGCCTGCGCCTAAGTGTTTGGTGCCGTTGAGCTTGTTTTGTCACGACCGGTACGTGGCGATATCGCCCAGATCTGTGGCCACACGACGCAGAAGCGAGCGGGAAGGTACTTTTTCGAAAGGGTTGTAGGGAAACCGTTGGGGTTTCCCTGCCGGGAGGCTGAGGGCAGAGCCCTCAGGAAAGAAACCCGACGCATGCAACATGGCTTCCGCAGCTAACGGCCACCGCCGACACTGTTTTTAATTCTGATGTGCAATCAGGCGGCTGACGGACTGGAGTGTAGCCTTTAGGTGACTTGGCGGCGAAATCACCGGCTAAAGCCTCGACTCCAGTAAGCAATAGTCATCAGCGTTGATCAGCGAGCAACTGAAGCGCGTGGCGGCATCGCTACTGAAAATCGCGCAGGATTTGCGCTGGATGAATTCAGGGCCCGTTGCCGGCCTGGCCGAAATCCAGTTGCCGGCATTGCAGCCCGGCTCGTCCATCATGCCGGGCAAAATCAACCCTGTCATCCCGGAAGCGGTCATCCAGGTGGCAACGCAAGTCATCGGGCAAGACCTGATAGTGACGATGAGCGGGTCAATGGGCAATTTTCAGCTCAATGTCATGTTGCCCGTCATAGCCTATAATCTGCTTTATGCTATCATGTTAATAAACCGAGCAGCCCGCCTGCTGGCGGACAATGCCATTGCCAGCTTGCGCGTCAACGAGCAAAGACTGGCGGCCATGGTCGAACGAAACGCCATTTTAGCGACCGCCTTGACGCCGTATATCGGCTATGACGCGGCTGCGCGCATCGTCAAACAAGCCATGAAAGAAGGACGCAGCACCAAAGCAGTCGCGTTAGAAAGGACAAACCTTTCGGTAACAGAATTAGATGAACTGCTGGATCCGCAGCACATGACTTAGCGTAGCATTTGCGCAATCAGACGCGGAAGCACAAAAAACGGCTTTTTTTGGCGAGATTTTCTGTTGTCTGGCGGGGCGGTGCTAAGAGGCAGAAGAAGCACTTTGCCCGCAAAGGCACTCCAATCGGTGAACCTTAACAACTTACCTTCTGAACTCTGGCTGGTGTGAGCGGAGACATGGGCGCCAACGTGTACCTGGCGCTTGATGCCCAACTGACGCACATCCAATGCCTGCTCGTCGGGTTGGGGCAGACTGGTCAGCCAATGGGC
>WFQT01000047.1 GCA_015486895.1 Anaerolineae bacterium | reverse complement strand
GGCATGACCAAATAATCAGGGAAATGCCATAAATCCGCCCGGCCGACAAATGGATCGATAGGCAGCGGTAATTGCAACCTTTGCCAAGCAATGATGCCTTGCCTCTCTGTCAAGGGCAAATGCCGTAAGGAATACGGCAACTGGGGACATGCCCGCGCATCCCTGCTAGCAAAGAGCGTCATCTGATAATCAGGCGGCAATCTCTGTCGCAATGCAGTGAGCAATTCTCGCGTGCAGCGACCAATGCCGGCCGATTGAGTCAAAGCAGATGTATAATCAGCACGAATGACAGGCATTTCACAACCCTCGGTAAGTCCAAAGGCGATTAGCACCAAAATTCCAAAACATAGCCACAAAGCTGGCACTAACTTTTGCCAGATTAATGCTCCACATCGCCGTCAGAAAATGCGACCAAATAAAGTAGTCACTACCCAAGAAAACAGTCTGGTTAATAGCCCAGCCAACCACATATACCATCATAAACTGCGCTAGCTGACCGTGCACAGCCCGGTCCCGCGATTCTGGAAAGGTCCATAGCCGGTTCCAAGTAAAATTGTTGAGAACTGAGATCGAGAACGAAGCAGTATTGGCCCAAAACTTTGGCCAGCCGAAGACAAAGATAAAAAGGTTCAATAAGCTAAAATCTACAGCCGCACCAGTAAACCCAATCGTGCCGAATTTAAGAAAGCGCTTAATCTCCTTTCGATGGCCCGGTGGCACCACCTCCCGGTAACGAGCCAGTAAAGACCCCACACCAGTAATCACAGTTGAGTCCCCTCTAAGTCACGATGCTTACAAGCGTCATGCTCGGATAGCAAGACAAACATACCCAGAGCAATACCCAAAAAAAGTTGCAAACCATGCACATACAGGTTATCAAACAAATTATGGAATGACAAATGTACCAGCAAACCAAGTGTCCCCAATACCAACGCTCTCTCTTTACCCTGAAAAGAGGTAAACGCCGATCTTACGTCCGGCGTAGTACTAGCGTGGACACATGAAGGTCCGCCTCGCAATCGGCGCAGCAACCGTAACCCTACAACAAAGGCAATAACAAAAAGAAACACATACGCCGAGAAGCCAATGAGACCACTTTCTGCCAAAAAGTTCAAGTAGATATTATGCGCATGAGCTAACGCTTCTCGCCAGAGAGAAACCTGGAACTCAGTGTAAGCGATGCCGTAATTACCAATGCCCACGCCATGCCACGGATGAGTCAGCCACATGTTCCAGGCCGCCAGCCAGTGAGCAGTACGCTCCATAATCGAGAAGTTGATATCAGTTACAGGGGTAGCCCGGAACCGCACAGGGTACAAGAAGAGCAACCAGTCACTAAAAGAGCCTAGGCGAGTTAAGATCACCCCCGGCAGCAAGCCAAGATTCTCAACCCAATTGAGCACGGCAACAAGCCCGCCGCCCCCCACTGTCAGCCAGAACGTCCAGCGGTTATAAAGCAAAAGTACAGTCAACAACGCAACGGAAGCAGCGAGCCAACCACCGCGAGACCAACTGGCAAACAACCCCGCGGCAATGGCCCCCGTCAATGTCAACAGAACTGCCGACCGGATAACAGCTTGCCCTAAACCATGGCGAGCCAAGAAAGCCAATCGACATTCTGACAATGACCAGAGGAAAAGAGCAGCACCCAGAGGAAGCATCAAGCCTAAATAGCCACCAAACGGATTCGGCTGGGCAAAATCACCAAAAGCACGGCTGAAGCGCCCTCCCATGATCAGGAAAGCAGCCGGCCCTTCACGCAAGGCAAACTGGTGGAGGCCGACGATAGCCTCTGGCGCTGCCGCCGTTAACATAGAGGCTACCAGCCAGGGCAGCCAGCGCCGGGGAAAGGTATTGACGACCAAAAGGTAAACAGCCAGCACCTCACCCCATTTGAACCACTCCGGCAGCGCTGCTGCCGGGAAGATCGCGTACCAGAACGAGATGCCGAGGGCAACAAAGAGAATCAGCAGCGGCCAAAACAGCAGCCTAACATGCCAGCCTAAACGGTGCCGGGCCAGGGATTGCAACAGCCAACTGAAAAGAAGCAACAACACCAAGAGATCCGGCAAGTGGAAAGGTATCCCCGTCCAGGCCCAGAAGCCAAAAGGCACCGTAAAAGGGAGGAAGAGTAAACCAACCGCTGGGCGGATAACCAATATAATGACACTAATTAGCACAACCAAATAGAGAAGCGCTCGGGGCCAGGGCAAGCAAATGATGAAGAGAGCCGATAGCAAGGCAGCTAACAGCCCCGCAATTGTTAGCCCGTTACGCCCATATCTCCATTCTCTTTCCCCAGGTAAAATGAGTTGTCCCACGAATCACATGCCTCCTATACGAGGCGTCATCATAAAGAAAGGTATGTTGTTTGTCAAGGAATAAGATGGCAGAGAAATTAAACCAGCTTTTGTCTGCCAAACCCAAGCGATAGATACCCAATCTGTGCAACTTGTGGTTACCTATGGCACTTCGATCGTATCCGGCTTTCCTCCTACTCACAGCCATGAGCAGTGAGAAGATGATCTTTTTCTACAAACTAACTGCCAATTTATAGACCACTCCTTATGACAACAGCGAGCAAAGTAACCATGAGAAGCCAAATGAGAACAATAATGCCAGCCGCTATCCAGCTTCTATGTTCGTTTTTATTTTGATCGAGGGTCTGCTGTGCCTTTTCTCTACATTCTTCCAATACTGTTCGGGGTATCATCTTCAGGACAAGGATAATGCCAAGGGGAACTAATATAAGATCATCCAGATACCCCAAGACGGGGACAAAATCTGGGATCAAATCTATAGGGCTAAACGCGTATCCAACAACAGTTACAGCGAGTACTTTAGCATACCAGGGCACTCTGGGATCTTTGCAGGCCAGGTAGAGAGTATAGGTTTCAGCTCTTAGTTGCTGGGCCTTCCTTCTCCAGCGCAGGAAGAGACTAACTTGACTCACCACAACCACCTCTTCCATCCACAAACAGAGACCGATAATTCCGATAGAACCGGTCTTGAGGCAAATGACGGGCAGCAAACGCAAATCCTCTCAGTTTGAGAAAGGGCAAAGGTTTGGAGGAACAGTTCGCACCGGACCGTTGAATTGTTGTTCAGCATTGCCTACGCCTGGTTTTTCATCTTACTTGTTTCTGCCAAGGAAAGGGAAAGCACCTGAGATGTACCATCCTTCCCCAAAGTGATGCCATAAATAGTATTAGCTGCTTCTGCAGTACTCCTATTATGGGTAACAACAATAAACTGAGTGCGCTCAGAAAGACGTTCCAGGTGAGTACGGAAGCGCACCGCATTTGCCTCATCCAATGCAGCATCCACCTCGTCTAACACACAGAAGGGTGGGGGGCTGACATCGAGAATGCTGAAGAGCAGCGCCGCAGCAGTTAAAGCGCGTTCTCCCCCAGATAGTAATGCCAACGTTTGCGGCCGTTTGCTGGGAGGATGAGCGTGAACCTCAATGCCGCTCTCATTCACCGCATCAGGATTACTCAACGTTATACGGGCTGAACCACCATCGAATAACTCCTTAAAGTAAACAGGGAAACGTTTAGCGGCACGCTTGAACGTCTCCAGGAACTTCTGCTCCATAGTCTCATCTAAAGAGCTGATCACACTATTGAGATTATGGATCGCCTCCTCCAAATCATTCACCTGAAGCCGGAGGAAACTGTAGCGCTGCTGGAGGGCATCATATTCCTGGATAACTTCCGGGTCTACATGGCCAACCTGGCGCAATTGCACCCGCACGCGTTTCAAGTCCTTTTCTAAACCCGGCGGTAGCTCCTGCTCCGACGAAAGCACTAAGACATTCTCCAAAGGCAAAGCTTCCTGCGTCGGTACACCGTCACCAGGGAACGACACTAGACCCATATGCTCCCGGATCTCTTTTTGCAAATGCTCCCGCCGGTCTGACTCCCGTTGATAGGCAAGCAAAGCACGATTTAGCCGTTCCTCTTCACTGTGCAACTGCCTTTGGAGACGTTGCTCTTCCTGTTCAGACCGGCGCTGCTCTTCTTGCAATTGCTTTATCTCAGCTTCCAACTGCGGAATAGGAGCCTCACTGACTGCCAGATCTTCCTGGATATGCCGGTATGCGTCGCTCTTAGCCGCTATGTCCGCTTCTACCTGCGCGATTTCGGCTTCGAGCTCCTCAAGGCGCGTCTCTTTTTGGGCAATAAGTGTCTCTTGTCGCTCAATATCCACCCGCATATTCGCAATGAAGCTTTCCTGGTCTTGTTTCCGGCCTTGTAGCAAGGCAATCTCCTTCTCCAGCGCCATTAGTTGGCGCTGCAAGAGTTCCATCTCCCCAGAAGCCAAATCAGCTTCCAGGGCCCGGACCTGATCCTCCGCTTGTTGCAAGCGTTCCCTGCCGGATGCTTCTTGCTCTTCAGCATGCCGCAAATCTTGTGTCCAGCGCTGCTGGTTCGCTCGCAGCCGCTTCTTCTCTTCCTGCCGCCATTGCCTCTCCCGGCGCAACGCTGTCAATTCCGCGACAGCGTGCTCCACCTGCTGCTCAGTATGGGCAACGGCTTGTTGCGCCGACAGAAGTCGCTGCTGGGCTTCTGGGAGGGCTCGTTTGGCCGCAGATACTGTCTCATTAGCCTGGCGGAACCGTCTCTCCGCTTCTGTTTGTTGGCGCAGCGCTTCTTCAATTTTGACTGGCAACTCACGCCATTCTCGCTCCCGGGCCAACATGCCGCCCCGTTGATGCTTTTCCTGTCCACCAGTAACACGACCGTTGCTGCGCACTAATTCCCCGGCCACAGTTACAATTCGGAAATAGCGAGCATGCGACAGCACTTTGCGCGCCGCAGCCATCTCTTTGACTACCAGAGTGCGACTCAACAGAAGCTGGACCGCAGGAGCAATCTGGGGAGCACTCTCAACCAAATCGGAGGCAATACCGATAACGCCATTGCCACCAGGCGCCCGCTCAGGATGGGGTGGGCGGATAGTGTCTAAAGGCAGAAAAGTAGCCCGGCCGGCACGCCGCTGTTTCAAAAGCTGGATGGCTGCTTCAGCATCAACCCATCTCTGCACGACCACGTCCTGCAAGCTACTGCCCAAAGCCACTTCAATGGCTTTTTCCAACTCTGACGGCACACGCAGCAGTTCTCCAACAACGCCAACGACCCCGCTAAGCTGTTGCTTCTGTGCCGCTTTTACCACTTCGCGCACACCATTATAGAGCCCGGCTCCATCTTCACGCAGACGGACCAGGTTCTCACGCTGCTGGCGTAGTGCCTGGACGGCTAAACGACATTTATCCAACTGGTGCCGGGCCACGGTGGTCTCCTCCTCAGCCTGGCGAATTACTTCTTCCCCTTCACGAAGCCGCTCCTGCTCCTCATCGACAGCCTGCTGTAAAGCCGTCAATGTATTCTTGTACTCGGCAATTTTCTTCTCGTTATCGGCGACTCGAGCCGCCAGGGTAGTCAGGGTGGCTTGCTGCTCACCGGCAGCCTGTACCGCTTCATCAATCTGTTGCCGCACCCGCGCCTGCTGCTGGCGCACCTTGGCCAACTCTGCAGTAGCCCGTAGAACAGCCTGCCGGCCTTCCTGCAGTGCCATTTCGACATCTTTCCGCCTGGATTCCTGGACAGATTTCTCCTGACGGTGTTTTGCCAGGGTTGCTTCAGTCGTAACCAAACGCTGCATTAAGGCTCGTTGATCCGCCAGCGCCACTGATAGCTTCTGGCGCAAACCATCTGCATGCGCTTTTAGCGGCGCAAGCTCACTGGTTAGCTCCTCGCGGCGCAGAAAAGCAAGCCGTCGCTGTTCTGAGATCACAGAAAGTTGGTTCTGAAGCTCTTCTGCTCTGCGGTGAATAACAGAACGGCGTTGATGCCACTGGCGTAAGGCGTCACGCTTACCGGCCAACGTCTCTTGCAATTGGTCGATAACTTCTTCCTGTCGCTGGACAGCCTCTTGTCGCTTGGACACCCGCTGACGCCACATATTTACTACCGTTTCTTGCTGCTTGACTTGCGCTACTACCCGAGACCATTGATAGCCATACCAGACTTGATGAAGTTCCTTCAACGATGCTTCCAGGAGTTCCTTTTTCCTTGCCCGTTCTGCCTGACGCTCCAATCGTTTAAGTTGGGGAGTGATTTCAGAGAGAATGTCATGCAGACGAATCAGGTTGGCTCGCGTCTCATTGAGTTGAGCTAAAGAGGCTTTGCGCCGTTGTTGGTAGATAGAAACCCCGGCCGCTTCTTCAAAAAGGGAACGACGTTCTTCTGGACGCAAAGAGAGCACACGATCCACCAACCCTTGGCCAATAACAGTGTATGTGCGCCGCGCTAACCCCGTCTGTGCCAATAGATCAGCAATCTCCTTCAAGCGCACACGTTTGCCATTGAGAAAGTATTCATTTTCACCAGAGCGGTAGGCGCGCCGGCTTATAGTGACCTCGCCAAAATCTGTAGGCAGCCAGTGGTCACTATTATCCAGGGTAACAGTGACCTGGGCCATACCTACACGTGGACGATGCTTGTTGCCGGCAAAAATCATGTCCTCACTGCGCTTGCCCCGCAAAACTTGGAAGCTCTGCTCACCTAGAACCCAGCGCAGCGCGTCGGCAATATTGGATTTGCCGGAGCCATTGGGACCGACGATGGCGGTGATGCCACCATTGGGGAAGAGAAAGGCTGTCTTGTTGGCAAAGGTCTTATAGCCAATCAGCTCCAATTGTTTCAACCGAGGAGTAACCACGATATTCTCGCTCTACCTCCTGCTTAATCTGTTCCCTCTGTAACCATCACTCATTGCCAAAAAGACAAACATATCCCAACAGGCATGCTGAGTATTGCCAATAATTTAGGCGCTGTCATCCTGGCAGCGCCTAAGAGATAATTTAGCACAAAGCCTATTTTCTGTCAAACAACCTGGCCAAAAGCATGAAAACAGGGCTTGCAGAGATTTATTGTTCATTTCACCTAAGCAGAAGGAGTAGCAGAATGCCGATAAAGAACAAGCTCACAAGTAAAGGAAATAAACACCCGCCGGCCCAGAATCGCCTTCGTGGGTACCAACGCCTCCCGAATAGGGGCCGCCTGACCAAACGTGGCCCTGGCCACCTAAATCCTCGTCCTCTTCTCATTTCACCCCTCGTTAATAACGACTATGTTCTTTTAGTGCTCGCTGCACTTCGCGGTCAGACTCTCTCTTGGCAATAGCAGCCCGCTTGTCGTACAGCCTCTTGCCCTGCACTAAGGCCAATTCCACCTTGGCCAGATTGCCTTTAATATAAACTCGCAACGGGATCAATGTCCAGCCTTTTTCCTGCACCTTTCCCTGCAAGCGATTGATCTCTCTACGGTGGAGCAACAACTTGCGCCGGCGCCGCGGCTCGTGGTTTTGAAGATTGCCGTGACGGTAAGGAGAAATGTGTGCATCTACTAGCCAAACCTCACCGTTCTTGATTTCAGCATAGCTGTCCCGTAAGTTAATTTGACCGGCCCGCACTGATTTAATCTCAGTGCCGGTCAAAGAAATCCCGGCTTCCAGCGTATCTTCAATGCGATAATCATGATAGGCTTTGCGGTTAGTTGCCACAACATGAAACGGTGACGGCTGCTTTTGGATCATCGATTCTACCCACTTGTTCCTTTATAACCACAGATCATGTGGATTTCGTAGATCACTTTCCTCTAAATCACCCGGTAGGGTGGGGAGGGCGATTTACTATTTTGCAATCTCAACCTACGACCATCTGCATCCATCTGTGTCATCTGGATCTAGTTTTATAAAAATCCTGCGGAAATCTTGAGAATCTGCGTCATTTGCGTGCTATTTTCGGAACAGCGCCTTTCTGTGGCTATTCCCGAAGTAGAATATGATAATTTTCACCACATCCAACAAACATAAAGTCTAATTACCTGCTTGCCATTTTTAACGCGCATCTGGACATGTTCCCGAGATGTAATCTTAGCACGAGATGAGAATTCAGGCGAACTAATTCCCAGCCGAAAAACCTCTCGGCAAAAGGAGAAAAACGGCAATCTAACGTTAAGGGACGCTTCAAGAGGGAACCAGGCAAGGAGGTGCTAATAGATCACATTTCAACTATCTACCACAAGAAAAAACCACCTCCTGGCGAAGTTACTTTACATAACTACCCTAGTGTAAATCTCGCCGGAGGAAAACAAAAAACCTCACCACTGGCCCCACCGTGTTGAAAAATGAGAAATCAGCAACGGTTTTCCTGCTACCAAGAACGGCTAAAACCTGCTTGTCCCTGTCCCCTGGTTATTCAGAAAATACGTGAGTCGTGAGGTAAGCAGCGAAACGCCCTAATACACCTTGAGGCAAACGCCCCCGGATAACCGTGCTCTGCTCTCGGTGGTCCTCCTCTTCCACCTGCCCTAACCGATGAAACAATGCTACCAAGTCACCTCTCTTGTACGGCAATGTAATTTCTACATAGACCATTAGGTCGCTTAGAACCTTTTCCAATTGGTTAAGAAAACGGTCTAACCCACGGGCATTCTTGGCAGAAATAGCAATTCCGTAGGGAAAACGCTGTTTCACCTGTTGTAGCGCTTCCATTGAGAGAAGATCGATCTTGTTTAGGAGCAACAATGACGGTTTCTGACTCACTTCCAGGTCTGCAAGGGTAGTCGTTACCGTTAGATAGTGTTGCCACGCTGCTGGGTCAGCGACGTCAATCACCTTTACAATAACGTCAGCCTCTTGTATCTCTTCCAAAGTGGCACGAAAAGCAGCCACAAGTTGCGTGGGTAGCTTTTGAATAAAGCCCACAGTGTCAGTAAACAGGACATCTTGGCCACCAGGCAAAGTCCGCCGCCGTGTAGTGGGATCTAAAGTAGCGAATAATTGGTCCTGCACCAGGACATCGGCCTGGGTAAGTTGGTTTAGCAATGTAGATTTCCCGGCATTGGTGTAACCGACTAAAGCCACGACCGTCAACGGAACCGCCTGTCGCCGGCGACGATAGCGCTGACGGTGCGCCCGTACGTCCTCCAATTGTTTACGCAAAGCAGCAATGCGGCGGCGAATTTCCCGGCGGTCCACCTCTAGTTGAGTC
>WFQT01000046.1 GCA_015486895.1 Anaerolineae bacterium | reverse complement strand
CTCTTCATCCTCCTCAAGAAAAAAGTCCACCTCCCACAAGCCAAATGGCGACAGGTCTCTGCTGCTGCCTATACCTTGCTCCGAGCCATTGTCCTAACGCCAACCTGATAATGTCCGAACTTATGTCCGAAGGCCAGCTTTCTGGTTGGTACTATTTTAAGGGTACCTTACCGACTGATGCGCAGGAAGTCGGCCATATTCAGAATATGGGCATGTTGCGGCTTGCTGAGTGGAATATCAAGCGAGTCTACGAACGTGCGTAGTTTCTCGGAATTGTGTAAAATACGGGTGAGCATAGGATGACCTCCTGTTGGAACCGGTAGTTTGGCTTTTAGCCATTCTACTCAGGAGGCGTCCTGTGCTCAAGTCTTTCATTTTTCGCCAGAGTCCAGCATGGTAGTTGGCTCAACATGGCCGAGATCGAATTCAGCGTTTTCAATCGGCAATGCCTGAGCCGTCGTATCCCAGATGCAGAGACTCTCCGGCGAGAAGTGCGGGCCTTGGAGTTGGAGCGTAATCAACGACAGGCTACCGTTAATTGGCAATTCACTTCCTCCGATGCACGCATTAAGCTCAAGCGTCTCTATCCATCTCTTTCAGCTTGACTTAGTGCATGTCCATAAATTAGTTCCCTTCACGGGAGGGGGTGAGCGTTTCTATCGTTGAAGGAGAGCCGTTTGAACAAGATGTTCAGATAGCCAGAAGTTGCGGAGGCTGTAAAAAAGGGTATTCTTGCTCCTACACTCACTAAAACACGCAAGGAAGGTATCATGAGTCCATCCATTCATCAGTGTCAATGTACTGTCTGCCAAAACGGCAGCGATGAGCATATCGTAATGATTCATCACCAAATCAATGTCGTTATGAGCCGGATGAACGAGCAGCAGCGACGTTGGTATGCAGCAGTAGAAGCGAATCGACATGGTCATGGCGGGATCAAGCTGGTGCATCAGATCACGGGTTTATCAGAGAAGACAATTCGCCAAGGGCAACGGGAACTCGCTTTGGATTTGGAAGGCCGTCCAAAAGATCGTATCCGTTTGCCTGGAGCAGGACGTCCGCGCGTTGAAAAAAAGAGCCTGAGATTGAAGAGAAACTGCTGACGCTGGTGGCGTCAGAGACAGCAGGTGAACCGCAAAGCGACAGGCGGTGGTTGCGGCAGAGCCTGACAAAGATACAGGCAGGTTTGCAAGAACAGGAGTCCATTACGTTGAGTCGGGAAACGATACGACGACTTTTGCACAAGCATGGGATCCGCCCCCGAAGCAACGTCAAGCGATTGCATCCGAAACCGCATCCTGATCGGGACGCACAATTTCAGTACCTTCAAAGCCAAAAAGACGCTTTTCAACGAGCTGGCTGGCCTGTGATTAGCGTGGACACCAAGAAGAAAGAATTGATCGGCTCTTTCTATCAACGAGGCCGACAGTGGGGGCAAGATGCCGTAGCCGTGAACACGCATGATTTCCCCAGCTATGCTGAGGGCAAGGCTGTGCCTTATGGCATCTACGATATCCAGCGCAATCTTGGCTACGTCGCTGTGGGTCAATCCGCAGATACGCCCGAATTCGCCGTGGATGCTATCCTCTGGTGGTGGCAAGCGTTTGGTCAGCAACAATACCCAGACACACCCGAACTACTTATCCTGGCGGATGGCGGTGGCAGCAATGGCTATCGCTCTCGCCGCTAGAAACAGCTTTTGCAAGAGAAAATCGTTGATGCCTTTGGCATCTCTGTCACCGTATGCCATTATCCGCCAGGCGCATCCAAATGGAATCCGATAGAACATCGGCTCTTTTCTCAGATCAGCCGCTCTTGGGCAGGCACGCCCTTGACCTCCTTCGAGATACTACTGGAGGGTATCCGCAGGACAACGACTCAAACCGGTCTCCAGGTTGAAGCCACGCTGGTAGAGAAAGCCTATGAAAAAGGTCTTTCTGTCTCTGACAAAGAGATGGCTTTGTTAATGATCGAAAAACACGCTACTTGCCCTTCGTGGAACTACACGATTCGGCCAAGAAAAAAGGAAGGTAATTTTTAGACGGTCACTTAATGGACAGTGCCTGTTTTCTTGTGCCTCCCCTCAAAGGTGGTGGTTGTGGAATATTGACCGAGTAAATTTGCTCACCCCCACAAACAGGGCACTTTTTGCAAGTATCCCAGCATACTTTATGATAATTGGTCCCACATTGCTTGCACCTGACAAACGCACGGTATTCCTCCTGTGCATCTTGAGGATCTAGAGTTCCAAAGCAATAATAGCAACCAACTCGTTTGTCAACCAATCTCTACCTCCAAATATTAGGGCTGTCCGGTTTTGAGACTATCAAAGTCTGGCCCGTCGAGGATTGACAAGTACGATCTTTGCCAATGCGTTAGAATATCATCGCCAGTAGTACACATAAACACACAGAAATAATCAGTAATGTTATTGAGATAGCAAATACTGTTATTGGGGTAATAAAATGGATATTGCCGCGAATAAAATTCGAAGACTCGCCTTGAGTGCTGTCAGACATGTTGGAAAGGAACTTTTCAACTTTATTCGAGACCGTTTTGTAATACCAGCCAAGAAACTCCATGACCGAGTTGGGCAAAACAACCCCCACTTCACCAAGGGAGTAAGCAACTGCCGTCGGCGTTATTGATAGCGATTTAGTTTTGTTTCTCGCATACAGTGAAGGTGGCGCAAGTTCGATAGATACAATCTCAGAACCACCACAACGCAAACACTTTTCTATCTGTTCCCAACATCTCTGATGATATAATGCGCCACATTGACTGCATTTCACCAATGCACGGCGCGCCTGATTTTCATCGTGGGAGTTGGTGGTCTGAAAGCAATAATCGCAGCCAGGGCGTAGGGTCGGTAAATTCTGTCTAATTGGTACTATAGCTCTTTGTATCTTGTCAGAGGGCAATAATGGTACTAGGGAAATAGGTTGATCTCTCGCTTCCACTTCATTGACGCTCACCAGATTCTGAGATGGCATTCCCAGAGTATCTAAGGATGGTACTGGTAGCCAATCAACCGATTGCGCGTTCTCTATGGGCAGACTAGCTACTAAAGGTTGACCACATCGACGACAAAAACGAGCATCAGGAAGGTTTTGAGTACCACAATTAGAACATTGCATTGAACACCTCTGTCTAAAAGCTCTAGCGGCTTTGAAGTTCGAGCGCCCAGAAATATGGGTCAAGTACCCGCCGTGGCGACAATTTTTCTGGCATAGAACCATCGGCATTAACTGCTGCCCCAGTAGAAGAAATCAAGGAGAAACGTAAGTCAATATTCTTGTCTTCGGCCCACCTTACGAAACTCTTTCCTGAGGCATCACGTTGTATCCAATTGCGGATAAAATCACTCACCCGCCCCATTGTTTCCAGATATTCTGCCATTGCCATCGAGTCCATTTGTTTAACTCTTCCGGAAGAATTCACTGCTGCCCAAAGAGGATCATTCACTAAATAGTTGCGCAAATTGGGAGGCAAATCTGGAATGATGTCTCCTTTTGTGAGAACAACTATTACCTTTCGCCTCTCTTTTTTAAGATCAATGCCGTTGTGCATGAGCGTATTAATATAGTTCATCATCAACATATCTATTGATCTCCCACTAGAATGCGGCAGATCTACCAAGCTAATAAGCATAAAAGTTGTGGGAGCATTGAGCAAGTAAGGAGCCTGCTCTACTGGTACTTTCATTGTGTCGAAAATTTCACCAGCGCAATCACGGGTCACCAGCGTTCTGCCCCCCCAACGTTCTATATTCTTGAGGATCATAATGTATACCTCCTGGGGGCCAAGGTCTGTCATGGGAGGCATTACTCCCTCGGCGAGGTATTCGTTGATTTCTCGCATCTTGCGTTGCGTTTCATCGTTTGCTGGTGCAGGCGCATATCTTGGCCATACGTTGCTCATTTTGACCAACATAAGCGTTAACGCGGAAAGAAAAACTGTTTTGCCCACCTGAGACCATCCAAATACTTGGGCAAAAAAGGGAGGAGTTTGTTCATACCCACTTACGTACAAGATTGGCAACTCATGCTTGCATTTAGGGCAATGATTTATGGTTTTAGGACCGCGTATTTCTGCCAAGCAGTACGGGCAAATGATTCGCTTTTTGAACAAAGAAAGCATGTTTTTCCTCCTGATTGTGAATTGAGTAGATACTCTGGCCATAACTGGACACTGGCGAAAAATGAGAGACTTGAACACAGAACACCTCCTGAGTAGAATGGCTAAAAGCCAAACTACCGGGTCCAACAGGAGGTTGTTCTATGCTCACCCATATTTTACACAATTCCGAGAAACTACGCACGTTCGTAGACTCGCTTGATATTCCACTCAGCAAGCCGCAACATGCCCATATTCTGAATATGAGCGACGCGCTCTTAGTCTGTGAAGACCGTAAAACATTGACCGCTTTGCAACGGCAGTTTGTTCAGTCTCCAGACGCCTCCAATATGGCTGACTTCCTGTGCATCAGCCCTTGGCAAGCTTCCGACGCAAGAGCCGCTCTGCGCTCTCACCAAGTCAACTGGCTCGTCTCCGAAGCCGAGCGAGTCGATGTCCTTCACATCATCTACATTAACTGGACTCTGGCGAAAAATGAAAGACTTGAGCACAGGGCGCCTCCTGAGTAGAATGGCTAAAAGCCAAACTACCGGTTCCAACAGGGGGGCATCCTTGTATTGGTTCAGCGTGAAATGGAATTTTGCCTCGTGCGAATAAGACACTACCCTGCATACGCCACCCCCATACTTGAGGATGCGGAGTGGCGTATGACCGGGACCGGCGCGGGATCGGTTCGCTGCCGACGCCAAGCCCGTCGCCTGCGAGCTGCATCCAACTTGCGTTTGCGCTCAGCAAAGATGGCCGCCTCTCGTCCTTCCAGCTTGTCCTTGGGCGTCACATAGCCAACTGCGCTGTGCAGTCGCTCGGTATTATAGCACCTTACAAACTCAGCAACAATTCTCCTGGCATCCCCCAATGAAAGTGGTGTCTTGGGTCTGATACACTCTGTCTTGAGTGATTTGTGCCACCGTTCGATCTTGCCATTGCTTTGCGGATAGAATGGCGCTGTCCGTACGTGTGTCATACCGCAGAAGCGAATGTACTCTTTGAAGCTCTTGGCTACGAACTGCGGGCCGTTGTCAGAGATGATCCTGGGCGTCGCATCAGGATACTTTTCCCGCGCCCGTTCAAGGATGATTTCCATATCCGCTTCTGTCATCGATTCCCTGATCTCCCAGTGAACTACATAGCGGCTGTATCCATCCAGCACGCTGCACAGGTAGTAGAAAGTGCCGCTGATGTTGATGTAAGCAATGTCGATGTGCCAGTGTTGGTGCGGTTTCTGCGGCTGATGGAACCCTTTTCCCTTCCTGGACGTGGTTTTGCCCCACTTTTTCAGCACTCCGGCTCTCTTTAGCACCCGATATACACTGCTTGTACTTGCCGATGCCACATTCGCATCAAGCATCATATAGGACAGGCGACGGTAACCCTCGCCCGGATGTTGGGCATAGAACGCGACGATGGCCTCCTTCTCCCAATCTTCCAGCCAGAACGTGCGCGGAGTCGAGGCATTATGGCGATTCTCTTGCCCGTACCGTCGCTTCCAGTCATAGTACTTGCTTGCCCTGACCCCCAGCCATTCGAGCATCTGCCCGACGCCTATGCCGCTTTTCTGCGCCCACTTTTAACGCCACGTACTCTTCCATCAACTCGCCCAGCACCTCATCTTTCTTGCCCAGCTTCTCCTCCAGCCGCTCCACTTGCCGTCGTAGCTTCCTTGTCTCCACGTCGTTTAGCCGGCGGAACGCCACTGCCCCTTGCTCGAAGAGTTGTTTCTGCCAACGATAAAAGACCGTTGGCTGGAGTCCATATTCATCGCACACATCCGCTACCGATACCCCTTCCAGCAGATGCTTGCGCAGGATAGCTATCTTCTCCTCCCCCGTGTACTGCTTGCGCTTTTTCATCGCCTTCACCTCCATCCTCTATACACTAACTCACAGGAGGCTTTTTTCCAATTCCGTCTGAAGCAATACATATCTGGCCAATAAGGAGCCGACGGATTATCGCGGCTTTTTGTGTTGTTAAAGGGCTTTTTCGCCAATGTCCAGTTAGAATAATCCAAGGCGGCGCACTCTGCGTCCTAGTTCTTCTCGTCGAGTTATCACAGCTTGTTTGAATCCCGAGCTAGTATTGGGTCTTTTCTTAATCGATTTTTCTATCTGGTGTAGACTATCATTGTCTAACAACATAACATGTCCAGTAAGTGCATCTAATTGGTCTTCCGCTCCTATTTTCAGTATGCCTTGCACCAGATCTACAAACTGTTCACTGGTCATATTTTGTAGTCGTCCATCTGATAACAAGATAGAGAGATAGTTGGGTGTTACAAGATTTGCTGGCGCAATCGGTTCCATTAGCAGCTCTAAAGTGTCTCGAAAAGTCTTCGGGTTCATGTGTTCGAGAGCTTTATCACGAGTCTTAGTATCTACCTTTTTCCTAAGCACCGAAGACAAGTACAATAACCGCATATCGTTTCCCTGCCAAGCAAGATTTTGAAGACTTTTTAGGTCTCGGGGCGACAAACTGGGACAATGTTTAAGTATCCATCTCGCGGCAATTCCACTTAAGTAACTCGCCTTTAGACTTTGCACAGATGCCGCACTCAGCAAATACCGCACATCAATTTCATCAACGGTTTGACGTAGGTAACCGGTTAAAGACTCAGCCAAATCTTTCCCTACCAAACCAGCAATGAGCATAGCTACTCTTCGCCAAACCAACTTCTCATTCAAACTCGTAAATTCTTGGCAAGCATCTTCGTCGAGTTCATCAACCTGAAGTTTCTGACGATGGTCAAAAGCAGATACCAAGCTCTGAATTGTGAAAGCCTTTTTCATAGCTTGGTCAAGATTACCTTGCGAGATAGCGTAATTCAACCACACCAAGTACAAATCGTTTGCCTTGAGATCAGCTATTCGTCCAGTCACTCGTCTTTGGGTGGCGTTGACCGGAATGTACGAGCTACCCCTCTGACTTGTTGTTGCTCCAACAGCCCAGTATAACCCTCGTTTGGTGGGGCATCGCTCTATGTAGGTATCGAAACTGCACGCTAGACGCTTTGATTTTGGAGTAAGAAAAAATGCCGTTTTTAACGCCTCGTTGATGTGCTCGCTTCCACCTACCAAGAGTACAGATCGCCCATTTTTTGTTAGAGCATCTGCCTGCAACGCGAGGGATACTAACTTGAGAGCCTCAACGCCAGACCAATTAGAGTACGGACTATAATATGGTCGTTCAGTTTCAATTTCCACTAATGGCGCAACCCCTGTTGCCCGCCCAAGAGTATGTATCATATTTTCTGGATCATCCAAAAAGCTGTATCGCTCGAAAATTGCGAAAGGGTAATAGTCGACTTTTGCGAACTCGGATTGAGTCAAAACTAGGCAATGCGCTATAAAAGCGCCATGACGTCCTTCCTTATCTACAATCTCTAAATGAGGAGCAACTCGTATAGTGCTTGATAATACCACATCTCCGTTTTTGAGTTGAAAGAACTGCAGGCGAGTTAAAGAGCTGTTAGGGCGATAACACTGAACATATTCTTCAATTGCGCGTACCACAGTATCAGACAGAGTTCTGCTCCTATAAACTGTCTGGAAACCGCTTTTGCGCTCTGGAGAGTATGGAGGCTCAACTCGTGAGTAAACAAGTTGCGCCGCACGAATGGTACTCATGTAGGCCTCCAAATTAGTCGAAATCCATAGTAAAATAAAATATCCTCTTCTGGTTTGTTTGGTATACTTGCTTGACCGTGGTCGGGAGTAAAAAGGCTCCCATGGAACTTGGGATATGTTTCACCCATCCCTCCCCACTGATAACGCTGATTGTTGGACTCTACCCACTCAATAACTCCCATTCGCATTAACATTTGATCAGCCAAAGTTCGTTCATAACCAACATCCCTCAGAGCTGCTTGAGAGGCTGAATCTAATCGTGTTAACAAGGAGTGTACACGCTCGCGAAGGTCTCCCATATTATCAATGGCCGATTCTTCAGGAGGCAAAGACTTAAGACTTTGATAAGCTGTGAACCAATCCTGCAACGAGGGTATGGTGTAACCTTCTCCGCACCACCGAGCAAAACGCTGTACTTCGCTAGGCTTGATGCCGCTAAGAAAAGCTTTCCAGTAATTGTTGGCTCGGATGCCACTGGGAGTAACCCGTGGGTTAAGATGAAGAATTCGATCGTACCATGTAGCATCAAAATAGCTATCGGGGGCGGCACATAAAAAGTATTCAAATTGAATCTTTGTGGCGGGAATCCAATGCAGGTAGGCATCAATAGCATCAACCCATACCATTGGAAAACCAGTTGGGTCAAGCCGAAATCTTAACTTTGTCATTGTTCTTACTCCTTTCTTTAGTTTACAGGCTTAGTGACCGTCTAAAAATTACCTTCCTTTTTTCTTGGCCGAATCGTGTAGTTCCACGAAGGGCAAGTAGCGTGTTTTTCGATCATTAACAAAGCCATCTCTTTGTCAGAGACAGAAAGACCTTTTTCATAGGCTTTCTCTACCAGCG
>WFQT01000045.1 GCA_015486895.1 Anaerolineae bacterium | reverse complement strand
GTGTTACCTTAAGGTCCCGGGGATGCCCCCACAATCGCAACGTGCGTTTACCGAAATCCCATCCGGCCCAGCGGTTGCAACGCAGCTTATTGGCACTGCCCCAGTCGCGTTGCTGTTGATCCTGGTAGAAGTGCATAGGAGTGCCAGTCGAGCCACCAGTGTAATTTGCAATACGTCGCTTGGGCGGGTATAAGGTACTGACCAACTCTGCTTGGTGTTCTTGAATAATAGATTTGGTCAACAACGGCAGCCGACGCAGGTCATCCACTGTGTGCAGATCATCAGGGGTGACCCCGACATCATCAAAGATACGCCGGTAGTACGGGACTGTGTTATATGCGTGATGCAATAATTCGGACAGCCGGGCCTGTTGCCAATCGACGAGCGCGTCAGGGGACCACCACTGTGATTCTTCCAGTTGGGCTAGCTTGGACAGGATCCGGCGGCCGGAGGCCAACTCGTACAAAGGGTAAATAATCTTTCGGCTTATAAAGCGGTACATCTCAACCCCCTTCTTATTCCAATCCGCATGTGGACTTCACCCCAATATCAACTCTGAAAATAGCTGTTCATAAAGTGGAATAACTTGCTCTATGGAGAAGTCTTTTGCCCGCTTTCTTGCTTTCGCACCCAGTTTGCGACGAGTGTCTGGGCTGCGGAGCAGAGAGAGAATTGCCTCGGCCAATGCTTCTTCGTGCCTCACTGGTACGAGCACACCATACCTGCCATCTGCCAGGATTTCAGCCGGGCCATATGGACAGTTAGTAGCAATCACTGGAACCCCTAAAGCCATGGCCTCGACAATGACATTACCAAATCCCTCAAAATCTGAGCTAAGCACAAATATATCGGCTTGCTTCATGTAGACAAAGGGATTGCTCTGAAATCCTAGTAAATCAACGAACGCCTTGAGATCCAGCGCCTGAATTAGTTTTTCTATACTGGGGCGCTCTGGTCCTTCTCCGAGTATGTAAAGGTGCACCGGTTTTTCCTTGATAACTCTTTTTATAGCATGGAGCAAAAGGGGGTAATTTTTTTGGCGCGTCAGTCTGCCTGCTGCAACTAACCTCGGATGTTCTGCAGGCAAGGATATGGAAGAAAGCAGCGATCGCTTGCGTACATCATCTATTGCGATAGGATTGTAAATAACCTGGAATTTACTCCGAGGTAAGGATAACGCCTTGCGCAGTTCAGAAGCAATTCCATTCGAACTGGTGATCACCTTTGCAGCTCGCTTGTAAGTCATCCGCGCCAGCGGCCAAAAGAGGCGTCTCTGCCAAATGGATTGTGATCCCCGCTTGAGAGCAACCTGTTCATTAACTACGACTGGACAACCTAGATTCAGGAGAGTATCCGCCAGAAGTGTTACGATGTTTACCTGCCATTGTACACTCATAACCACAGCAGGACGAAGTCGCTTGCACAACTGCCTGATGCCCCAGATGCGCATTCCGTTGCGATGCAAAAGGCCGTAATCAGTGGGTTGAATCTCATACACCGGTACATCAGGAGCCAGAGCCTCTAGAAAGATGCCTTCTTTCTGGAAGAGCGCCAGGTGGGGCTGAAAACGTGTTCGATCCAGGTGATTGATAATGTTTACCAGCGCCCGCTCGGCGCCGCCTCCGCCGAGGTTAGAAGTAATGAATAGGATAGGATAAGGACTACGCAACGATGCCTCCTAGATTTTGGTAACTGCATACCATTGATACAGCGTAGCTCCCCAACGAGTGATGATGCGACTGAGCACAATGCCCAGGACGCTCCAGAGAGGCACAAAAACTATGAGTGTACTTACTTGCAGCACGCCATAGATGAGGTTGAACCGATAGATGGCCTGAGTTTGTTTGCGAGCCTGTAAAGCGGCGGCAAAAAAAGCGCTGGGCCAGCCCACGGCCAGGGAGAGCATCAGCAACTGGGCGTAGCGCACTGAAGCAAGATAGCGATCCCCATAGAGAAGAGGGAGGATGACAGGTATGACCACAATAGCCGCAAATACAACCAGCAAGTTCAACACCAATAGAAATAGCAAATGTATGCGGGTGCGCCGAGTGTAAACTCGCTTGTCAGGGTGCTCGGCAATTTTAGGCATAGACAGCGATGTCAGCATCTTCATCAGGCCTTTAGCGCTCCTCGGCAGAACAGAGGCAATGTTGTAGATAGCCACGTCCACGAATCCGGCGGAGAATCCCAGAACTACCCTATCCAGGTAAGAGGCCACCAGGCCAATGGCCTGGGCCCAGGTGAGGGCACGGCCATACGCCACCATTTCTGGGTCGCGTGGGGCTTTCCGCGCTCGCCGAGCAACGTGCTGATAATACACCAAGTAGAGCAGCAGTTGTGCCCCACTGTTTGCTATGATCAGCCAGACTACCCCTTTTTGAAGCCAGAGAACCAGCAGCAGAGAGGCCGTACTTAGAGTAACCACCCCCAATCTGATCAGGCTGACCATGTCAAAACGCTTGCGTCCATTATAATAAGCTTGGACAACCTGAAAAGCTGAGGTAAAGGGCAGAAAAGCACCGGCGACGAGGAGAGCGGCCGCTAACTCACTTTGCCCCCGATAGAGATAGTACAATGAGATACCGGCTATTACTAGACTGCCCAACACCCCCCATCGGGCGCGGGAGCTGGCTGCGTCTAGTACGGAACCGAAGTTGCCACGAGCCACTGTTTCTACCAGAGCCGTGCTGATGCCTGGCAGTGTCAGAATGCCAACTGTACCCGCGACGGAGCTAATAAATCCAAACTGTCCATAGGTGATCTGTTGCGTCAGGCGCGCAAAGGCGACGGAGCGCAGCAATCCTAGCAGGTAGTTTGCGAGGAAGGGCATAGAAAGCCACAATCCCCCCTTGAGAAAATAGCGAACATCTAATTGGAATCGCTTGCTGAGAGCAGACAGAAAGCCAGTCTTATTCCGCAAGTTAGTCTCCTGTTGTTATGAAACAGTACTAACCGTTAGGCTTGGCAGTCACTATCAGATGCCTCCCGTTATTTGCATCTGCTGCGTAGGTATAGCGCTGATGCAAACGCCAGACCATCCGCCGCCAGATCCCGGGAAGCACAACGACCATTTGATTCTGCAACAGCCGATTCCAGAGACGTAGCGTCCACCCTTGCTTTACAAGAAACCAATGATGTTGAATTGTGAATGCCGGTGATAAATGTTTTTGAAGAAGAGAGAGATTGTAATGGCGATAGTGTTTTCTATTCAACCGCACATTAGTTGTAGGCACTGAGACAACCAGCCAGCCATCCGGAGAAGTTTTCTCCACCACTTTGTTGATAAATTCTGGATATTCTTCATCGGGGATGTGTTCCATCACCTCTATTAGGGTAGTCACCTGAAACTGACCAGGCACTTCGGAAACATCACCTATGAAAAACTCCATCTCTGGGTTAAAAGCCCGCGCGAAGAGGATGGCCTGTTCCACCAAATCAACACCCACCAGACGCGGCACCTTCCCCCTCAGCATGTTCAGCAACCGTCCATCTCCGCAACCCACATCAAGGACAGACTGAGCCTTCAAT
>WFQT01000044.1 GCA_015486895.1 Anaerolineae bacterium | reverse complement strand
GGTGAAGGGACCATCAGAGCTGGTGGCCCGGTACAGGTTGAACCCGGCCAGCAGGTCGAAGTCATCCTGAGTCCACATGAGGTCCACGTAGCCTTCTCCGCCTGTGGCCTGCAAGTTCATGGCCTCCGTGCCGGAGGTAATGATCTCGAAGCGAAAGCGCGCTGTATCGTCGCCGATGACCAGCCAGGGGTCGTCTGCGGCGCGGGCCGGCCCGGCAATGCGCAGCAGTTGGTAGCCGTCACCGGTTATGGGATTGACATTGAAGCTGCCCACCCAGGTGCGGGCATCCCGCCAACCGCCCTCGATGGGGTGGATGGTGTAGTCCGTCTCCGGCACGTCCGGGCCGAAGGAGACGGCGGGCTGCACGGAGGTGTCCATATCGCGGTTGAAGGTAACAGTGAAGGTCACCGGCTCGGCGCCGACGATAGGCGTGGGGCCGTGAAGGGCGCTGGCATTGGCGTATTCCTCGGTGGAAAGGAAGACGTCCACAACGAAAGGATAGGTGGTGGTAGCAGGAGTGGTGAGGATGGGCTGGTAGACAATGTGAGCTTTGTTGAAGTCGTCGTTGAAGTCAAAAATGGCGGCATCTATTAAGGTAGTTGAAGTAGTACCCCAGTAATTCCTGGTTACGCCATAGTACCATGTTCGTTCGTCACCAGCACAACACCATGTTTTGTCTGTCGTTAGCCTCATCCAGTGATTCGAGTCAGGATCCCAGTATTTGCTAAGGAAAGCATTATTTCTTATAAGATCGTCTCCTCTTGCTTGTTCTTCCGTCTGATAATGAGGCCTCATTCCGACAGAGAGGGTCATCGTTCGGTTATTTGGATTGTCTTGAAGGAAAACTGTATCATGTATTGAATAGCCGCCATAATAACCGATTGAGCCAGGGGCTCTATCAAATAAGCAACGGGTTAGATGCTGTGACTGGACTTCCCCACCCCTTCGTATCCGGATAATCGAGTTACTGAGCTGCTGTGCTGAAATGCTTCCAAACCTATCTCCATAGAACTCCCCACGATCAATCAAATTTGCCAGGTTATAGGTGCCACGACCGATTTCTGGGTCACTCACTCTCACGTAGTTGAGTTCCGTTCTTCCAGATGTTTGAACGGATACCAATCCCCCAAGAATATCTGAAGGGAACATCTCCACAGGTTCAGTGTACGTACCTAAGGAAAGCAAAGTCCCCTCCACTTGAATATAAGGTGTGGTACCTCCTCCATAAGGATTACTTGGATCAGGTGCGCCCCATTGCACCTGGGTTCCTTTCGTGACTGTCACTGTGAATCCACTCTCAATCAACGTCTGCCCTGGCACAATCCAGTAGTAATCTTTCGTCAGCAGCATATCTTGGTCAATGATCCGTGGCAACTCCCGCCCCCGCTGCACAATCAGGTAGAAGCGAGAAACGAAGGTGTAGGGGGCGTTGGGATCGTTCGAGGCGTAGCCGTTGCCCGCGGTCATGGTCAACTTGAAAGGGATGACGTGATCGTTGGGCGTGTTGGAGTCCACACTGAAGCGGAAAGGATGGCGCACGCCGGTTATCACCCCCTGGTCGTCGTAAATCAGGCCGTTGTCGTCCTGGTTGAAGGAGCCGATAGCGCCGTAAGAGACCGTGTCCGTGATCATGGTCACGTACGGGTCTGGCTGATATGCCCCCTCCGCTATCGCCTCCAGTGTCACCGTCACCGGGTCCGCCTTGCCCCACTGGTTGCGGATGACAATGGCCAGATCGATGGTCTCGCCAGCGTCGACGATGCCGTCGTCGTCGTCGATGGGGTCTTGCGCGGCCGTGTCAAAGAGCCAGTGTTCCAGGTAGGACAACTCCGGCTGGGGCGCCACGGTCAACGCCGCGTAGGCATCGGCCACGCCGCCGACACCACCCTGGGTATTGGCCGCGATCTGGCCCATGATGAAGCGGGAGGAGTACACGTCTTTGTTCGCCCATTTGGTGCGGGCCAGGGCGGCAATGCCGGAGACAATCGGCGTGGCCATCGACGTCCCATCCCAGGCGGCGTAGTTCTCCTCCGGCAGCGTGCTCCACACGTCCACGCCAGGGGCCATCACCTCGTATTCATGCGTGTCATTGGGCGTGCAGTCGTAATTGGAGAATCCAGCCCGGTTGCCATTTCGCGTGGAGGCCATCACCCCCAGCACCCAGTTGTACGCCGCCGGGTACATGTCGCGACCCAAGGGGCAGGGCAGGTTCACCACCCCATCGTTGCCGGCGGCCGCCACCAACACGGCCTGACCAAAGGCCACGGCCAGCGCGTCTTCTTCCAGTTGCGAGCGGCTGTAGCCGCCAAAGGACATGTTGATCACGTCCGCACCCTGGGCCACGGCGTAATCGATGGCCTCGGCGATATCGGAGGAGGAGAGCACGCCGGAGTATTGCGCGGCCTTGATCGCCATGATCTGCACGTTGTAGGCCACGCCCACGCCACCGGTACCGTTGTTCGCCTGCGCAGCAATGATGCCCGCCACATGCGTGCCGTGGCCGTGGTTGTCCATCGGGTTGCCGGAATGCTGAGTGCTCACCACATTGACGCCATGCACGTCGTCCACGAAGCCGTTGTGGTCATCATCCACGCCGTTGCCGGGAATCTCCAGGCTGTTGGTCCACATGTTGGCCGCCAGATCGGGGTGAGTGTAATCCACGCCGGTGTCGATCACGGCCACCACGATGTCGCGGTTACCGCCAGGAGGTAGGCCCTGGCTGGCCAGGTAGTTCCAGGCTTGTTCAGCGTGGACCGCGGGCAGGTGCCATTGTTGGGCGTACAACGGATCGTTGAACGTTTGCACGTTGAACGTTGAACGTGCAACGTGTAATGTTGCTCGGGGGCCGTCAGAGGTGAGTTTGCGCAGGTAGTTGGGTTCGGCCCAGGCAATGCCCGGTGTCTTGCTCAACGCTTCCACCACTTTATACACATCGACCGACTTCTCCCCTCCCTGTGTCGGGGAGGGGGTGGGGGAGAGGTCTGCGCGGTACCAGCGGGTAAGGTCGGGCTTAGGCAGTCGTCCTCCTTGCGGCGTGAGCACCGTTTCACCCGGCTTAGGCGGTCGCGCCTGGGTGAAAATCGGTTGCAAGCGCACAATGCCCTGAGCTTGCAGCGCTTTGTTCAAAGCGGCGTCCGCGACCAATGCACCTTGGACCTGCAAGTCAGGTTGTCGCACGCGCACACCCGGCGCCAGTTTCACCAACACTTCGCCCGGCTCGAACTCGCAGCCGCCGGGTGGGCAGGGATGCTCGCGATTCACGCGCTCGGCAAAAGGCGAGTAGGCGTGTTCCGGAATGCCTTCGGCCGGGTCGTTGCGTTGCGGACCGTGGCGGTCGGGACGGATATTGCCACGCGAGGCAGCAGTCTGCGCCGGCCATTTGCCTTTTTGGACGGCTTCCGCTAAACGATGCGGATGGGAAACAGCACCCGCTAAAGATAGTGGGGAAAAAATAAGAAAGAACAATGAGAGAACAAGAGCAGAAATAGCCGCAAAAAGCATTTTAGTCCGAAACACAGATATATGCTGCATAAAAAGTCTCCTTCACATAAGCAAAAATTCACAATAACCTAGCTCGCGGACAAGCCAAAGCCAAAAAAGAGTTAATACAAAGCTCCGCAACAGAATAGGTTTACTATGTATTATGGTCATTTACACAGTAATAAAGCAAGGATCTATACAGAGCTAATTGAAATATATAAATTAAGATATTACTTCCTCACAACAGGATAATGGCTCATATCGGCGGCGTAGATTCTATAAAGGTGTTGAGCAAGGTGTGGCGTTAGCCTGATAGCCGTGGACAAGTTGTGTAAACAAGGAACTGTACGATTGTAATGATGTAAATACCACGTAAATCTGAACCCGCTGGGCCCTCTTATCTGTGCACATTACATGATCCAATGGGGTAGTTAGCATGCGAGATGGTAGTGGCAGGAGATATCTCCCGCCACCACAGTCGTTATTTCGTCAGTCCTTTCACTTATTTGGCAAGGGCAGGTATAATCCCATTCCAGGTGCCCGAGAACTCGCTGCTGCGATAGAAGTAGTCTGAGTCAGATAGCACACTTTCAGTTTAGCAGGTACCCCGCCACCA
>WFQT01000043.1 GCA_015486895.1 Anaerolineae bacterium | reverse complement strand
GCTGAGACGCTTTCTAACCGGGTTAAGTTCGCCAAGCTGTTGCCCTTCCTAACGCTGACGACGGTGTTGGTGATTTCGGTGGTGAAATCATCTTTGGCCCTTTCCTTGGGCTTAGTCGGCGCTCTCTCCATTGTGCGTTTTCGCACTGCCATCAAGGAGCCGGAAGAGCTTCTCTACCTCTTTTTGGCCATTGCCATTGGGTTAGGCATGGGGGCCGACCAGCGAATTCCGACTTTGGTTGCTATTGGTCTCATCTTTTTGCTGCTTGTTGGTGCACGTCTCTTCTCACCGCGGCTGAAGCGACGCAACCTGTATGTCAACCTTCAGGTCCCGGCGGGGGAGGAGAATAGCAGCACTTCTTTCTCCGCAGTCAACGAGATCCTGGCCCAACACGCTAACTTCGTGGATATGCGTCGCCTGGAGCGGCAAAGCAATTTCTTGCAGATGACCTATTTCCTCGATTGCAAAGACCAGAATGCCTTAGCGGCCCTCATGGATGAGCTGCAAGCCCGGTTGCCGGGATGCACGTTCAATTTCGTAGAGCAGAGCAACATGCCGGGGGTATGAGAGTATGAAGGTTAAAAGTCAGCGCCGGCCCGCCGCAGGGCGCTCTTTCTGGGCAGCAACGAAGGCATGGTTAGGTTCTCGCTACGGCTGGTTACAATTATTCGTTGTCTTTGTGGTCGGGGCTCTCTTAGCGACTGTTGTGGCGATAGAATACGGCCCCGGTGGGGTGCGCTTGTTGCAGAGAAGTTTAGCTTCCCTGAATCGAGAAGCGACCACGACGATCAAAGAAGCCACCGTCACCAACGACCTGCCGACGCTTTACTTAGACATACCTTTTCAGTCGTTCCAGGTTTTGCGGGCAAAACGGGATGAGGCATGGCAAAAAGGAATTCTGATCAACAGCGATACAGACTGGCAGCGGGCGAAGGTGCGCTTTCAGGGCAAGACCTTTCCGGTGAATATACGCTTGAAAGGAGACTGGTCCGACCACCTGCGGGACAAAAAGTGGTCCTTCCGTCTGAAAACGCGCAAGGGAACCAAGCTGTTGGGTATGCGCGTTTTCTCTGTGCAGGCACCGTATACCCGTAATTATGTCAAGCAATGGCTCTATTTCCAGGATTTGCGGCAAGCAGGCCTCATGACTCCGCGTTACCGTTTCCTCAACCTGGTAGTCAACGGAGAAAAATGGGGCCTTTATGCTCTGGAAGAGGGCTTTTCCAAGGAATTGGTGGAATCGCAAGGGAGGCGAGAAGGGGTTATCGTGCGTTTCGACGAGAGCCTCTCCTGGCTGTACCGGGCCGGCTTTGGCGATTCCTTGCGCAACTTATCCCCCTCCAGCGTGGACAGCATTGGCAGTACTTTCTGGAAAGAGACGTTTGCCCCGGTGGACGAATTCGGTACCACCAAAGTGCAACAGGACCCGGTGCTGCGTGCGGAAAGCGAAACGGCGTTGGGCATGTTGCGCGGCTTTGAGCGAGGTGAGCTCTCCGTTGGCCAGGTTTTCGATCCGGTGCAATTTGGGCGCTACATGGCCCATAACAACCTCTGGTCGGAACGCCACGGCTTGCTTTGGCATAACGAGCGTTACTACTACAACCCGCTCACCTCTAAGTTAGAGCCTATCGCTTATGATTCCCTGCCATTAGCGGAGTTCTACGGGCCGTTTACCGATCTCTCTCGCTACGATGACTTGCCGGTGATGAAAGCCTACGTGGAGGAAGTCAATCGCATCACAGCACCGGACTATTTGCCCCGCTTCCAGGCGAAATATGGCCCCGCTTACGACCATTACCGGCAGGTTCTGAGCGAGGAGTTCCCCTTGAAAGATATGCAGCCGCCGTGGAACATGCTGGCAGAGCGCCAGCGTTTGCTGAAGACAGCGCTGCATCCGCCGCAGACGGTTCATGCTTATCAACAAGTGGTGATTCCTGGCACCACCGTTGACCTGCGCGTCGCCAACATCATCCGTTACCCGGTTGTCTTAGAGCAATTGAAAGTGGGCGAGGCAACGGTAGCGGTTCGGAACCAATGGGTGCAAGGAGACGACCGCAAGCTGCTCTACCCCGGCACCGGCATGATGGCTATCCTGCGCTCGGCGCCGGAGACAGAGCCGCGCTACTTGACGTTGCATGTGCCTGCTGAATCTGTGAAGGCGATGTTGCCGGCTGGCACTTCCCTTTTCTCCAACACGGTGCAGCTTATCACTCGTCTCTATGCCGTCGGTGACGATGTTCCGGTGGCTGTGCGGGCGTATTACCCGCCTCTACTCGCCAAGCGGGCCACGCCGCCCCAGCCCTCGGTGGCAGAAGCTCTGACTCGCTATCCTTTCTTAATTCGCTCTCAGGAACCAGGCTTCTTGGAGTTGAAAGGGGGAAACTGGCAGGTTGATGGCGACTTGGTCCTCCCGGATGGCATGGGGTTGTTGGCCCGGCAGCCGGTTACGCTGACTTTTGACGCCCAGGCGATTTTATACGCGAACGCCCCTTTGCGATTATTGGGGCCGGGCAGAGATAGCATTTACCTGGGACCGAAAGGGGATCACTGGGCCGGCGTTATGGTCACGCAGACAGGCGACAAAGTCTCTCTGCTGGAGCATGTTGTCATTAGCGGCACGGCTGGTATTAATCGGGCTGGCTGGATTACTACCGGCGGCACTACATTCTACGAGAGTCCAGTCGTGTTGCGCGGCTGTCGACTTTTGCACAGTACTGCTGGCGATGACATCAATGTCGTGCGCACGCATTTTGACTTCCGGGATACGGAGTTTGGCTATGCTGCTTCCGATGCTGTTGACGGTGACTTTGTGCAAGGGAGCATCTCCAACTGTGCTTTCCACGATCTGCGCGGGGATGGCATTGACATGAGCGGTAGTCACGTGCAGGTGGACGGGGCGACGTTCCAGCACATTTACGACAAAGGGATTTCTTCTGGAGAACAGAGCGTTATCACTGCTACGCGAATCTCTGCCAACGACCTCGCCATGGCTGTGGCAAGCAAGGACTGGTCGCATGTCCGAGTAGATGACGTGACGATTCAGAATGCCTGGGTGGCCGGGTTGGCAGCTTATCAGAAGAAAGCTGAATATGGCCCGGCGACAATGACGGCTACCAACGTGCACTTTTTGGATAGTTCGCCGCATACCTTGGTGCAGAACGGCAGTATGGTCGAAATTGACAACATAAAAGCGCCAACTGTGGCTTTGAACATCAAGACTTTTTACCGGAGGGTAGCTGCTATTGGGGCTATGCGACCGCTTAATATCCGCTTTGGCCCGGCCATCCACCTGGAAGGGATGACGCTGTTCACGCCGAAGGTGAGGCCGGGATACAATTTGGAACTTTCCCTTTACTGGCGGGCAGCGGCACAGCCGGAGCATGATTACACGGTTTTCATTCACGTTCTCGATGCTACCGGCAAACAGATCGCCCAACAGGATGTGATGCCGGCGAATAATGGTTCCCACACTTCAGGCTGGCACGCCGGGCAGTTCGTCGACGATTTTCACGCCATCTCCATTCCTCCGGATACCCTCCCGGGCGAGTACTGGATTCAAGTCGGTCTGTATAATTGGAAGACAGGGGTGCGATTGCCAGCTTATACCGTGGCGGGCGTGGAGTTCAAAGACGACATTGTGCCCCTGCCGCCAACGTTTCAGGTCAGGTGAATCCGTGAATGAGCGACCATGGCGCTATGAAGTGAAGATGACCTGTAATGCCGTGCACCTGGACCGGGTAAGATCGTGGATCCAATTTCACCCGGCTGCTTTCTTTACTACCTATCCGCCGCGGCAGGTCAACAGCCTCTATTTTGATGGCCTGGAAGGCGAGTCGTTCGAGGATAACCTGATAGGCGTCAGCCAGCGCAATAAGTTGCGCTTACGGTGGTATGGCGATAGCCTCAGATATGTTCACGGTTTCCTGGAATTGAAAAGCAAGTCAGGCCATTTAGGGAGAAAAGCCTTCTTTCCACTGGAAGCTAAATTTGACCTCAACCGCATGTCGTTGTCAGAAGTAGTGCAGCGGTTGCGAGAAGAAGTGGACGGCCCTTTCGCTTTCTGGCTGGATCAGTTTCCACAGCCTTACCTCATCACTTCCTATCGGCGCCAATATTACGAGACCATGGACCGGCAAGTGCGCTTGACCATCGATACGGGGTCTGTCGCCTATGACCAGCTCTTACAAACGATGCCTAACATTACGCTACCGACGCCATCTCAGGAGATCGTTATGGAAGTGAAGGCGGATATGGTGTTCGCCCAGCGCATCGCAGACGTGTTAGCTATGTTGCCACGACTTTGGGTCAGCAAGAACTCTAAATACGTCAACGGCGTGTTGCATTCCCTCAGTGGCCTGTAAATAAACGCAATTGGGTTTCTTGAGGCCGGCCCTTTGCGTTGCTATACGGTGTATCACTTTACGTTTCGGAGGAGGTGCAAAATGCAAAGGAACCAATCTGTTGTTGTCGTTGTAATTGCCCTGATGATGATCGTTATTATGGCCGTCGGTTGGGTTCATGCCCAGGATATGATCCCTCAAGGGGTGTTGGCGCCGGAGGAGATTGGTGCTGCTATCAGCAATCAGATCGCCTATCAAGGTGTTTTGCGGGAAATGGGAGCACCCGTTAATGGCCAACGTGACATCACGTTTGATTTTTTTACGAATGATCAATGCTCCGGTACGCCGGTGGAAAGCGTGGTAAAGAACGGCATCCCTGTAATTAACGGCCTTTTCAACGCGACCCTGCCGGTTGATAGCAGCCACTTTAATGGTCAGGGATTATGGCTGCAAGTGCGTGTGGGTAATGTGATCTTGGGGTGTGAGGCGATCAAGGCGGTGCCGTACGCCCTTTCGCTGCGGCCTGGGGCAACCATCGCCGGCTACGAAGCGAATGGCAGTACCCTTTACGTGCAGAATAGTGCTGGGTCCGGCAATAGCTATGCCGTGCGTGGGGTCAGCTCGTCTCCGACCGGAGCAGGCGTTTCTGGGGAGAACTACGGTGGTGGACATGGTGTTCGCGCCCGCAGCAATGGTGCCAACTATAGCGGTGCTGCTTTGCAGGCGAGTAACTCCAATCCCGACGGCGTTGCTATCTTGGCAACGAATAACAGTAATGACACTACTTTGATGTTGCAGAACAGTGGCAGCGGACCTTTTATCGAAGGCTATAGTGGAGCTCAGGAGACGTTCCGGGTTGGCAGCAGCGGGGATATTCACACGCAAGCCGACTCATACGTTTTCGTTCCTGGCACTGAAGTCGTCGTGCACGCTTCTACTCCCGACTTGCACTTGGGCGTGCATAGCAAAGGGTACGTGCAGATTCAATCTGGCCATCCAGGGGAGCGATTCATTGTCATCGCGGCGACGCTGCCTTCCATCCTTTACGGTCAGCCGGTCACCATCAAAGAGATCCGGATCTACTACAAAACCAGCGACAGCCGCAGTTACATCTACCTTAACCGGATCTTCCGCTCTATTGGCAGCGAGGACGATGGCACTTACTATCTCATTGCCGAGGATAAGTCCATTCACGATAGTACCAGTTACTCCAGCTACGCTTTGATTCCTTTCGGTCACGCTACGATGAGTGAAGATATGGGCTTTCTCTCCGCTAAAATTCGACTGCATTTCGACAATGAGCATGATGTGATCACCATTGGTGGCATGCGCATACGCATTGGCCACAAAAGTTAAGGAGCAAGATCATGCAGAGGAAAAGGTTAATCTTCCTGTTGGTGATTCTCCTGTTCTTGTTCACTTCTGTGGCCCTGACTGGCGGCAGTGGCTTTGATCTCTCCTGGCACCTGTTCAGCGGCGGTGGGGGGCATGTGCAAGGGGGGAATTACGCTCTGGATAGTAGTATCGGTCAGCCGCTGGTGGGCGTAGCCGGTGCAGAAGGAACGACTTTGTGTGCCGGCTTCTGGTGTACGCAGCCGCCTGTGCCTTCATTGCCGCAGCATTTTTATCTGCCGGCGGTGACCCACACAGCACCATGATGGGATAAGGGGTAGAGCAAGGCAATGCTTGCCCTATCCCTTGACCAGGAAGTGGATTTCATCGCTCCGGTAGGTTGTTCCATCTTGGCCGTTGCCCTGTACGTAGAGCCGGTGTTCTCCCGGCTGTAATGTCCACCAGGTCTCCCACGGTGGTGCGGAGAGGGCAGGCAAGGAATGGCCATCCAGGACGAATGTCAACTGGCGCAAAGTGATGCTGCTGCTGGCCCGCAAGGCGATTTGCTGCTCGGCGGGGGAGAGTCCGGGCGAGAAAACGAACACGCTCTCCGGGTCCGGTGCCGTCAACAACAAGGGCTGCTCCGCTGTGACGTGGAGAACTGTCGGCGGTGGTGGCTGGGGGATGTTGTTTTCCTCGGCCCAGGCAGCTGCTTCTGGAGGTAAAACGCGGAAGATTTCGCGGCGGACATACTGGGGCGGTGTTGTGGTGTCGGCCCGTAGCCCGCTGCGTGTGTCTACGGCGATTTCCTGGTACTGATCGTCTGGGCTGGTGGGCTCGGTGCCGGCAATGAACCACGCCAAGCGCTGGTGGGGGCATAGTGGCGTGGCCAGGAGCCCAGAATCGGAGCAAATGTGTTTTTGCAGTAGCCCTTCTGGCCGGGGGAATGGCCGGGCTGGCTCGCGGCGCGTCACGATTTGCATGAACTGGTGCCAGATGGGTGCCGCGCCGCTGATGCCGCTGATGCCGTACATGGGCTCATTGTCGGCGTTGCCCACCCAGACGCCGGTGACCAGGTCCGGCGTGTAGCCGAAAGTCCAATTGTCACGCCAGTTGGTGGTCGTGCCGGTCTTGGCGGCTGCCGGTCGGGGCAGGTAGAGAGGGCTGAAGCGGCCAAAAGCGGGTGCGCGAGCTGTGTCGTCGCTGAGGATATCAGTAATGAGAAAAGCCACCCGGGAGTCTATGATAGGCTCTCCCGCTTGCCGTTTTTTGTCTTCTCTCCGTACCGGCACGTTGCTCAGGAGTAATTTCCCTTCACTATCGGTCACCCGGCGGATGGCAATCGGCACCACGTAATGGCCGCCGTTGGCGAGGGCGCCGTATGCCGCGGTAATATTGAGCAGCGTTTCCTCGCCTCCGCCTAATGTCAAGGAAAGGTTAGCCTCGCTCTCTGGCAAGTGATTCAGCCCTAAGTTGTTCGCTAAACGGAGAAAATTACCGATTCCGGTGTGTTGTAGCACTTTCACTGCTAAGCTATTATAAGAACATGCCAAAGCAGTGCGCAAAGAAGTGGGACCGTGCCAGCGGCGGTCATAGTTCAGGGGTTGGTATGGGTTCCCTTCGTTGTCATAGAAAACGGTTGGCAAGTCTAGCAGCACTGTAGCTTGTGTGTACGGATCCGGCAGGGCGGGGTCAAAAGCCGCGGCGTAAGTGAATGGCTTCAGCGCCGAGCCGGGCTGTCGCAAGCTGAGCACCGCGTTGACCGCGCCGGCGTGCTGCTGGTCGAAATAATTCGGGCTGCCGACCCAGGCAAGTATTTGACCATCTTGCGGGTTTAAGGCAACCAACGCCGCGTTGTTGGCGTGCAAGCTCACCGGCTTCTCTGGTTTTGCTTGCATTTGTTGCAACTGTCGGCGCACCACAGCCTCAGCTTGTTCCTGCCAGCCCAGGTCTATTGTTGTTGTCACTTTCAGCCCCCCGGCCCGCACTCGTTCAATGCCCAGTTCCCGTTCTAAGATTTGCTGTACTAACATGACGAAATGGGGCGCTCGGATGGGGAAAGCGGGACTGGCGGCGAAACTTAGCGGCTCGCGGGCTGCTTTCCCGGCTTCTTGTGGGGAAAGATAGCCGTTTTTGGCTATGAGCGATAGCACTGTTTTTTGCCGGACTTTGGCGGCGGCGAAGTTGGTCAATGGGTTGTAAGCGGCCGGGTTCTGCGGCAGCCCGGCCAGCAATGCACATTGAGCCGTGTCTAAGTCGCTGATGTCGCTGCCAAAATATGCTTCCGCAGCAGCGCCGATGCCCACGGCGAAGTTCCCGTAGTAGGTGTGATTCAGGTAGAGGGAGAGAATTTTCTGCTTGCTGGCGCTGCGCTCTAAGCGCCAGGCTAACCACATTTCTTTCAGTTTGCGCTGCAAGGTGCGTTGCCGACCTTCTTCTCGCTTCATGTAGAGGAGCCGCACTGTCTGCTGGGTGATGGTGCTGGCGCCGCTGATTACGTGACCGTAGCGAGAGTATTGCCAGGTGGCTCGCAGTAGGGACAGCGGGTCGATGCCCACATGGTGATAGAAGCGATGATCTTCTGCTGCAATGGTCGCTTGACGGCAGGCTAATGGGATTTGTGCTAAGGGCACCGGTTGTAGCTTTTGCCCATTGGGATCGACAACCTCGTAAAGCAGCCGACCGTGGCGGTCGGTGATGACAGTGCTGGGGTTGTCAATGTTGACCGGGGACAGAGGACGGGCTCCGCCGCCGCTGCCAATGAAAAAGGCCAGCAGCAGGAATAGCAGGAAAACCCATTGCTTGGTTGTTGACTGCGGCCTTTTTCCTTGATGCTTGTTCATGTTGGTGTGCTTTGGATCTCTCCCCCGGCCCCTTCTCTGAAAATAGGACCTCACCCCCGGCTGGCCGACCATTTGGTCGGCAAGCCCTCCCCCTCTCCGACTCGGAGAGGGGGAAAAGTAGGGCGAATAATGATTCGCCCCTACAGCAACCGTCATCAGCCAACCCCATTCCCATCACCGTAGCATTGCTCCTCAAGCCTGCGATCCCCAATCTTATCAAGAGATTTTCATCCGCTGTGGTGCGCCTGTCTGCGTGCCCGCACAGGCAGGCCGCAGGCGC
>WFQT01000042.1 GCA_015486895.1 Anaerolineae bacterium | reverse complement strand
TCTCCCCAGGCCTCTGGCAAGATGGCGAAAAAGTTGGTGTTGAGCTCCATTTCCTCGGCGGGGGGCAACGCCTTCTCTTGGCCCACAGCCAAGAGTTACTCGACGGACCCACTTTTGGCCGCTTTTCTTTTTCTCGCGCTGCCATCTCTGCTGGCAATCTCCATTTGCGTACTCTTCAGAACATTCCCTTGGACTTGCTGATCTTAGACGAAATCGGGCCTCTAGAATGCCAACTCGATGGTGGTCTACAACAAGTGTGGCCACTTTTGCAATCAGGGCGTTACCGCTTGGCTGTTATCACCACCCGCCCACGACTCCTGTCCTGCTGGCAAGAACGCTTCCCAAAAGCAATACTAGGTGTCATCATGATAAACGACAAGCCGCTCTTGACTCTGTTCAACCAATTGACAGCTCTAACTGGCATGCAGATCAAGTAAATGGCGTCATGATCGTCGCCCAAGGCCTTTCCTTCTTTCACGACAAGCGACTGGCGCTGCGAAGCATTAGCTTGTACACCGAAGACGGCAAAGCAATCTTGATCACCAGCCCCCACCGCTCAAGCTGCATCCGTGATGTGGCGAGTATTACCCTGACAGCGGCAGATCACGGATCTGCCCGGCACACGAAAGAAAGTCTATTTTCAGTGGAGGGGTCTTCGTATTGCCTGAGTAATATATTTGAGATCAGCGTGTATCAGCGCGCATCAGCGTTGATCAGCGTGCTATTTTCAGTGGAGGGGCCTTCGTATTGCCTGAGTAATATATTTGAGATCAGCGTGTATCAGCGCGCATCAGCGTTGATCAGCGTGCTATTTTCAGTGGAGAACGATTATGCTCATCACTCACGGCTACAAACTGGTTCACCGATACACCAAATCGCATCTTATTATCAAAGAAGGACAAATCGTTAGGGAAGGTAAACCAGCGGGGTAACTTTGCCGATATGTTCATGCGGCCAAGATGCGAGCGAACACTGCTGCGCTAACAGCAGAGACCACTATAGCCAAAAGAATGTTAAACAAACAGAGGGTACCACCGGAAAACAGCGTCCCCGGCAAACTGTAAACTACTTCCATCGGAATTCCGGCGTCATTGTAGAACCGAACCCAGGATGCCGGCAATCGGGACATAAGCCCGGTACTGCCGCCTAACCAGAAGTACTGCACCACCGCAACCATAATGAAGAGCAAGCCGTCTATCAGCCCAGCGATGGATCCGGCTATGCCACCAGCGCCAATGGCAATGGCCGGTTCCCGACGGTCAGGAAGCCAATGCACTGTAAGAAAGCCAACCCCGACCCACAGGAATAGGGTAGCCATAAGGAACAGACAAGTGCCTGCTAAAGGGACCACTTTCAATACCACTAATAGGGCGCCAATCAGAGCCCCGGTTAATCCCGCCTTGACAGCCGCTTCTCCCATACTCTCCATCTCCTCTCACTATAGCAACAAGAAAAAATAACCCCATGTGGCAACCGGAAGGGTCGCTCCTACCAATAATGTCACTGGAGACTGGCAATAATGGCATTTTAGGCTCGACCTAACTATCTTTGCCACAGATCGCACGGATTAACACAGATTTCACTTGCTTTTCGATCCAACTCTGTGAAGTTCTGTGTTTTCCTGTGGCTAAAATAAAAAAGCCAGAGTCCAGAATATCAATGCAAGCAGATTAGAAATCACTGTCAACACATTTCAGGAGCTGACATGGTTATATCATCAAGACATCGAGACGTCAAACGCGTTGAGCTTAAATAGTCGATTGGCCGTTACTTAGGAGCGCTTTTTGTGTTCTCACTGTAGACGTATTCCCATATTGCGTTAACTCAAAAAGGAGCAGCGCCTATGAAGGTAAAGTTGATAGCGGACAGCACCTCTAACTGCCCAGATAACATACGAATGGAAACCGGCATCGAGTTAGTGCCGGTATATGTCATTTTCGGCCATGAAAGTTACAAGGACTACGAGGAAATGTCCATTGATGAATTTCACCGGCGTTTGGCAACAGCACAAGAGATGCCGACATCATCACAACCGACCCCAACTGACTTTGCACAAGCCTACGAAAGAGCCCACGACGAAGGGTACAGCGATATCATCGTCCTCACGGTAACGGCTAAAGCCAGTGGCACTTTCTCTTCCGCTAAAATGGCAGCCGAGATGGTGAAAGGCATTAACGTGCACCCGGTGGACTCTGGCACAACATCCATCATGATGTGCTGGATGTTACAGGAAGCGTCCAAGGTTCTATCCGCCGGCGGTAGCATTGAGGAAGCCATTGCCGCAATAGAACAAGTCAAAGCCAATAGTATCATCATTTTTGCCGTCACCGACATTCGTCATTTAGCCTACAGCGGTCGCACTAAAGGCTACAAGAGAGCAGTAAAAGCCGCGGTAAAAGTAAAGCCCATTGTGAGCATTAAAGATGGGGTACCGCAAGCTGTAGGGCAAGAGAGAACGAACAAAGCAGCACTAGAAGAACTACTCGCAATGGCAACACAGGCAAAAGGGGATCACACTTGGCAACGGCTGGCCGTGGTACACGCCGGCATTCCTGACGATGCTGCCAAGTGGAGCGACCAAGCCAAAGCTGTTCTGGGCTACAACGGCCCCATGGAAATCGTCGACTTCGGACCAGCACTAACAGTTCACTTTGGGCCCGGCATGTTAGGGGTCACTGGCTACTGGGCATAATACAATGATTAGCATCGCTTTAGACGCCATGGGGGGAGATTTCGCTCCCGCCGAGATTATCCGGGGCGCTGTTGCAGGCGGCAAGGAAGCGGGCGTACACCTGCTGCTCATCGGCCCGGCGAAAACGCTGCGCTCGGAATTATTACGCTACGACTTGGCCGGACTATCCTACGAATTAGTTGAAGCAACGGATATTATCGCCATGGAAGAATCTCCTACCCAAGCCATGCGACGCAAGCCCAACTCGTCGGTGGCCGTAGCAACCCGGCTGGTAAAAGAGGGGCACGCCGATGCGGCTCTGACCATGGGGCATAGTGGAGCAGCATTAATAGCCGGCCGCTGGATTCTCGGCATGTTGCCAGGCGTGGCCCGGCCCGCCCTACCGGCACCTTACTTGGGCATACAACCGGAAGTGACACTCATTGATGCCGGTGGCAACACGGACGTGCGCCCTGTGCACATGCTGCAATTTGCCCAAATGGGAGCTATCTACGCGGGGGTAGTCGTCGGCATCGCCAACCCCCGCGTCGGTTTGCTCAGCAATGGCCGGGAGCCAGGCAAAGGCAGCGAATTGCTCAAAGCGACTTACACATTGCTCCAGGAAAGTGCTCTCAATTTCATTGGCAATATTGAAGGCAATGACATCCCTGCCGGCGTCGCCGATGTGGTCGTCCATGATGGGTTAGTCGGGAATGTAGCACTCAAACTCACCGAGGGCGTCATTAGAGCTGTCTTGGAGCAAACACAATCCGCTTTGCTGCAAGCCTTGCCGGAGGAAAGCGAAGCGATCCAGGCCGCTTTAGACCGCGTCAGAGCAACCAACCATTACAGCCGGTGGGGAGCTGTGCCTCTATTAGGAATAGACGGCCTCTTACTGGTGGGCCATGGCCGTTCAAGAGCAAAAGCAGTAATCGGGGGAATCAAGTCAGCGAAGAAAGCAGTAGCCAGCCAGATACTGTCCCAGCTACGTGCTAACTGGGGGGCCTAAGCAACCGCCTTGTTCTCATTCGTAGAGATGTCATGCGGACAAAATGAACCATGCCCGAATTATGAATTACAGATCAGCTGTATTATAGCAATCCTTGCTCCTTGTACCACTGGAATGTCTCTTGCACCGTCGCCTCGAAATCCGTTGACGGCAAGTCAAGCTCTTGTTCTGCCAAGCTGGCATCAATGTAGAGATCAAAAACGGAGAGGCGAACCTGGTTACCATCCACAAGCCGCGGGCCAACGCCAATGCGGTTGTACAGATCTACAGCGCCCCCTAAAAGCGGGTAAAGCCGGGCAGGCAAACGGCGACAACGAAACGGCACGTTGAGCACGCGGGCAACAGTGCGAAATGTATCGCTATAGGACAAGTTGACGCCGCCCAAAACGTAGCGCTGGCCAGGACGCCCCATTTCCGCAGCAGCGATCTCCCCGGCAACAACGCTTTCCACCGCAATGTAATTCGTGCCACCCGGCGGGCAGATCGGCACGCGCCGTTGATAAATCTCCTTGATAATGCTACCAGAAATAAAGTGAATATCCCTCGGGCCCAGGATCACAGATGGGTTAACGATCACCAATTCCAGGCCGTCTCCAGCCTCTTGCCGGGCAACCCGCTCTGCTAACGCTTTGCTGTGGCCGTAAGGGAAACGATTCGGCGATAAGTTGAACTGACTCTGCTCGTCCAACAATTTGCCCCCAGGGGGCACCCCCAAAGCGGCTACTGAGCTGGTGAAAACAAGACGGCGCACCCCTCCCGCGGCCACTGCTGCCCGTACAACGTTACGAGTGCCTTCTACGTTAACTTGATAAATCATCTCCAACGGGGTACGCCAGTAATCAGCCACAGCAGCCACGTGAAAGACGATCTCACATCCCTCCATAGCCTGACGCAAGCTGGTCGCATCCGTCAAATCTCCAACAGCATCTTCATAGGTCAAACCAGCCAACGCCGTCAGGTTAGACGTCCGCCGGTGCAGAGCGCGAACGTGATAACCGCGATCCGTCAAAGCAGCGACCAAATTGCTGCCCAAAAAGCCGTTCGCTCCCGTAACCAGAGCCAATTTTCCCACTTTATTCATCCCCCTAACTTGTTCAAGGCGTTTCAGATATTGGCCAGCTATACCAGAGAGCGTCAAATCACGCGCGCTGCCGCCAGGGCAGCTCTCTGCCATGATGGGCTACCCACGCCAACAGGCGCCGGGTAACCTCGTGATACCTCGCCGTGGGAAACACATCAATGATTGAAAACAGTGAGGAGATATGGACCCAAGCAAGAAGCAATCATGAGGACAATAATAAAGACCCACGTCCACAAGCTAAGGCCAAAAAGAAGATAACGCTTTTTCTCTTTCTTTTCTTCTGGCCTGGGCAACTCAGCGCCGCAACGCCAGCAAATTGTACGATCGTCAGGGTTCCAGGTGTGACATTTAGGACAAATAGGCATATCAGGTTAATCCTCAGAGATTTAACATCACCGCTGACTCATCTTCCTCAACCTGTCGGAGCTCTTGGTAGTGATCGAAATCCTCCAGTAGGAAGTCCAGCAAGATATCCACAAATGGTTCCGGTGTTTCAAAATAAGGTGCGTGCCCAACGCCTGGCATCACTTCCAGCGTAGAGCCGGGGATGTCTAACATGGTGCGTTCAACTTCCTCATACGAAACGACAATGTCGGCATCCCCCCAAATGAGTAGTGTTGGAATCCGAAACATTCGGAGGCGATCGTGGACATGCCAAAGAGAAAGTGCCTGGGCATTGGCAATGAAAGCAGCCGGGGCCATGGCCTGTGCTTCATCAACCAATGACTGAATTGTCGCACCCGGTGCCCGGGATGGGATAATGCTGCTAATAGCTTGCAGTAGCAAGCCACGATCTGCCTTCATTTCCTGGAATAGCGCCAAAGCTTCCGGCGGCGTTTTCACTCCTTCTGCCGGGGCCGGGGCCACCAGAACCAAAGAGCACAACTTCTCTGGATGCCGTACTGCGTACTCCAGCGCCACGGCAGCGCTAAAACCGTGGGCCACTAAGTGTAACGTCTCCGGTGCTGCGGCCTCTATAACGGTACCCAGATCGCCCGCCTGGTTGGCGATATCATAGCCATCATCGGGACGACAGCTCCGGCCATGGCCACGCAAGCCCGGGATCAACAGACGGTACGGGCCGGCTAAGAAACGGCTGACCGGTTCCCACCAACGGCTGCTGGCAAAGTTACTGTGCAGCAACAGGATTGTCTCCGGCCCTGTACCTTTGTCAATATAGAAAAGGCGACAATCCCCGTGTTTTACGAACGGCATAGTGCCTCAATCATCATTGCTAAGGAGTTATCATGAGCCTACGGCACACCATAGCGGATGAAAACGCCCCCTATCCCCCAACCTTGGGGGGAGCAACACACCCCCAGAATTGGGGGGCGGGGGGCCATTTTCAAAGGAGCAAGCTGCAAAAAACGCCTGTTGCAATCACGCCCGACAGAACCAAAAAGCTAATGCCGATCAACAAGTAAATCAAGGTCATGTCTATCTCTTCCTTAGCGTTAAAGACATTTTCGATTCAGTCATAGCGCAGCCCAATGCGCAGAATATCGTAGTCGAATCGCCCGTCCCTCATAATCACCTGATCGTCCATTTCTACAGTGCAATTAGTCGTCACAACATCCATATGGGTAGATGCCCGCCAGTCTGCACCGGTGAGCTCCGGGTACGGATCGCCAAAAGCAATGTGGATGCCAGGAAATTTCTCATCCTGCAACATGTTGCCGCTGAGCTGTTTCAGGCCAATGTTAGTACCAATGGCTAACTCCCCGACCCTATCACTATTTTCACCACTCTGCAAGTATGCTTCCAGTTCGTGCCGTAGCTTCCGGCCGGCACCATCGATCCTTATCACACCGCTATTCTCAATATGGAAAAACACCGGCTGGCTCAGCACACCGTACTTCTTGCTAAAATAATCCCCCAAAACCTCGGCGGCGATAACGCCATTGACACTTCGTGGGGCGGTAAAAACTTCCCCTTCTGGGAGATTACCCCATTGCCCTTGCTTATGGTAAAGGCCATCCGCTTTCACCCAGCGCCAATCCTGGTTGAACGTTGCCCTCAAATCTGTGCCTTTGGCCGAATGGATGTGGATTTCTTGACAACAGCGAGCTTGCTCATACACCATGGCTGTAGCCTCGGCGACTTTCAAGTAATCCACTGCCATCCCTTCCTTCATCAACCGGGGCGTGATGCCGATCATGTGGGCATGACGGGCGCGGATTTCCTGCTGTAAAAAGGTATACAAGGCAATACGGAATTGGACCTCTCCCGGCTCGCCCTGAGCGACGAAGAAAGTAACTGTAGGATGATAGGCTATCAGGTGTTGTTTCAGCGCTGGGGGGAAAGCAGTTAAAGGGCGACGTCCATAGTCCTCCAAATAGACACACTCGGCTACCGTCCCCACATTGCCCACTTCCTCGGCGATCAAACGAGCGATTACTGCTGTCTCCCGGTCACAAATGATAAGTGCCCGGTCCACAGCCTGTACGTTCATGCAAACCCGCACCGCAGTACGGGCTCCGGACCGCATAGACTCTATTTCTGAAAAACTCAGGCCCTTTCCCACAAAAAGCTCTCCCCGTATAACGAGATTTGCTTACGGTATGACTCCGCCATCCACGCTAAGAACGTGCCCTGTGATGAAACTAGCTTCATCCGAAGCCAAGAAGAGATAAGCACTGGCAATATCCTGAGGACTG
>WFQT01000041.1 GCA_015486895.1 Anaerolineae bacterium | reverse complement strand
GTTGAAAATCAGCGAGGTAACTTGTGGAAGTTCACGTTTCCCTGGCTACGGGATACACTGCAAATCCTATGTCGTCGTGGCTACCGCATGTCCGTGGTTTCCAATGCCGACGGCCGGGTGGAAGAGATACTAAAAGAAGTAGGCATCGCCCCTTACTTTGAACGCATTTTCGACTCGGCAGTAGTGGGAATAGAGAAGCCGGACCCAGACATTTTTCGCTTGGTTTTGGACGCACTCACGTTATCGCCGGAGGACGCTATTTACGTCGGCGACCGAGTCGCCGTGGACGTGTTGGGAGCTAACAGGGCTGGCATCCCCGCTGTTCACTTAGACCCGGCTGGTCTCTACAACGATTGGCCTGGCGTTCACATTCCCACTTTAGGCGCTCTGCCCGGCTTTCTGGACCGTTATGCCGCGGCCCCAACAGCGTTCAACCTCTATCCTTGCCGGGAATCGCCCCAATGCGCAAAACTTCCGAGGTCCCCCAGCCCTGAACATCAACATAGCACTTCGTAAATTATCGGCAATGGCTCTACCGGCTGCGGAGCAATCGTGCACGCTGAATCTACCAGCTCCAGAGCCTGGGATAAGCGTACCGGGTCATTAGCATGCAGCGTCAACAAGGGTTCGCCCGCTATAACTCGGTCGCCTACCTTGTGGTGCACCACAACGCCCACTGCCGGGTCGATTTTGTCTTCCATTTCCTCTCGACCGCCGCCGAGAACAGTACTTGCCAAGCCAATTTCCTTGGCGGCAATGCGGTGCACGTAGCCGCTGGCCGGTGCCGGGAAGTCCTCCTGGATCGCTGCCACCGGCAACCGCTCCGGCTGATCTACATAAGCTAAGTCTCCACCCTGAGCAGCGACAAACTGCCGGAATTTTGCCCAAGCAGAACCATCGGCAATGGCCCTGCATACAGACTGCCGTCCTTCTTTCTCCGATTGCACTTTCCCGGCAGCTAAAAGCATGTAAGCGGAAATCACTTCTACATGCTCTCGGAAGTCTGCCGGTCCCCCCCCATGCAATGTTGCAATCGCTTCTTTGACCTCCAGGGCATTGCCGACGGCAGAACCTAAAGGCTGATTCATATCGGAGATGATAGCGAACATCTTGCGACCCAAGTTCTTCCCAATGGACATCATCACCTGAGACAGCTCCCTGGCATTGTCCAGATTAGCCAGGAAAGCACCTTCGCCGACTTTCACGTCCAGGATAATCGCATCGGCTCCGGCAGCGATTTTCTTGCTCATGATGCTACTGGCAATAAGCGGGATCGCCGGGACTGTGCCGGTTACATCACGCAACGCGTACAGCTTACCATCCGCTGGCGCTAAACTGCGAGTTTGCCCGGCGACGACCACGCCGATATCTGCCAACTGGGCCTTGAATTTCTGCACGCTTAACTCCGAAGTAAAGCCAGGTATCGACTCCAACTTGTCCAACGTCCCACCGGTAAAGCTTAACCCCCGGCCCGACATCTTCCCAACTGGTTGCCCTAACGCTGCCACCACCGGCGCGACGACTAATGTCGTTTTATCGCCCACTCCCCCGGAAGAGTGCTTGTCCACGACAAAGGCTGCCACATTGTGCAAATCCAGCGTCTCTCCGGAAAAAGCCATCGCGTGCGTCAAGTAGGTCGTCTCTTGATGTGTCATGCCACGGAAGTAGATGGCCATGCAGAGTGCTGCTGCTTGATAATCAGGAATTCCCCCGGCTACGTAATGCTGAATGAAAAACTTAATTTCCTCTTGACTCAGCTCTTTTCCATCACGCTTGCGGGTGATAATGTCTACCATGCGCATAAACTTTAACGCTCCTTGCAACCACGAATTTACGACTACGAATCGGGCATGTGTGCCTGAGATTAGGCTCAATTATACGGATTGTAGGGGAAGTTGCAACCGCACATCGCATAATGGAAAGCATTTTCATCGTTATGCGGTGTGTGCAAACCGCTTCTGGCAACTGCTTCGTAAATAGCACACTGATAACGCGGATGAACGCCGATTCCCACGGATTCCTAAAGAATTATCTGCGTTAATCTATAGAATCAGCGCAATCAGCGTTCTTATTTTCATCGTTATGCGGTGTGCATCCGCTCATGACAATTGCTTACAAAATCGAATTTGTCAACACGACAGCACAAGGCATATAATTATCAATAGTTCATCTCGCGTCCCTCTGGGCAGCGGTTTTTACATCTGCGAAAGATATATCCTATCAACAATTCAGGGTAGACATTCAGGCGGAAACTCTTCAACATACCAGAAACCAAAAGATTTTGTTATGCATTAAGTGGAGAAGCAAATGAAAGACGAGAAACACTATCGAGCCTTAGAGAAAATGTACTTAGCTGCCCCCATCAACGATATATATAAACCTCGAATTACAGTTTCGAATGAAAGCTCCGAGATAGAAATAGAAGCTAGCGAGTCACTATTCCATTCAGCAGGGGCTGTGCACGGCTCTGTCTACTTCAAGATGCTTGATGATGCTGCGTTTTTTGCTGCGAATTCCATTGTGCCAGATTACTTCGTATTAACGACATCATTCATAACTTATTTAACTAGGCCTATATCATCAGGTCGCATGAGATCAATTGGGAAAGTTGTTAGTAAAACCAAAACACAAATCATTGCTGAGTCTATAGTATATAATGGGCAAGGAAAAGAAATAGGTAGGGGGAGCGGAATCTTTGTGAGAGGCAAACTCCCGTTGGTTGATGCATTGGGGTATAGTGACGCAGACGAACACTGATTTACCCGGAGGGCAAGGGAATACCCCTAAGCCAGGCTGTCAGGCGAGACGCTCGCGGCGCTCGCGTCTCGCCTGACAAGGACCACTACAGGCTATCGGCAATGATCTCGGCAATATCACGCACCGGCATCTCGTGATCACCTGCCTTCGTCTTAGCAGCATCTTCCAACATGATCATGCAGAAGGGACAGCCAACGCCAATCTCCTCCGCCCCGGTCTTGGCTAACTGGTCGAAACGCGCGTAGTTAATACGCACCTCTTTTTGGTCTTCCTGCCACACGCGAGCACCACCACCACCACAACACATTGCTTTATCGCGAGTGCGTTCCGGCTCCACCAACTCAGCACCAGCCGCCCTGACGACAAAGCGTGGAGCGTCGTATTCGCCATTATAACGGCCCAAATAGCACGGATCGTGGAAAGTCACTTTCTTGTGCTCCGTTGGCTGCGGATGTATCTTGCCTTGGATAACTAACTCCGAGATGAACTGGCTATGGTGTACTACTTCAAACTCACCACCGAACTGTGGGTATTCGTTCTTAATGGTATTGTAACAATGGGGACACTGGACAACAATTCTCTTAAACTTGTACTGTTTCAGCGTAGCGATATTATCCTCAGCCATCGTTTGGAAAAGCCATTCATTGCCGGAACGACGAGCCGTATCGCCGCTGCAACGTTCTTCCTCCCCCAAGATGGCGAAATCAACTCCGGCCTGATGCATGATCTTAGCAAGAGCCTTGCTCACTTTTTGGTTGCGTGGATCATAAGAGCCGGCGCAACCGACCCACCACAAAACCTCCGCCTCCCCTTTTTCAGCCATGATGGGCACGTCGAAATCCAATTCATTGGTCCAATTAGCCCGGTCACTAGGACTTAATCCCCACGGATTGCCGTTACGCTCTAACATCATCAGCGTATTGCCCACCGTGTCGGGCACATTGCCTTCCATCAACGTCATATAGCGACGCATCTCCATAATCATCGGCACATGCTCTACCAGAACAGGACATTCGTACACGCAGGCACCGCAGGTGGTGCAAGCCCAAACGGCGTCGGGGTTAATGACCTCACCTAACAAGGGGGGAAGTACTAGAGAATTGCCGTTACCGTTATCGCCTCCGTCTCCATTGGTCTGCTTAGCCAGGGTAATTAAGGTAGGTGCCACGGCGGTCATGTGATCTCGTAAACTGGTAACGATGCCCTTAGGTGAAAGCGGCTCATTCACCGCCGCTGCGGGGCAAACTGCCAGACAGCGGCCGCACTCAGTACAGGCGTCCAGGCTAAGCAACTGTCGCCAATTAAACTGATTAATCTGATTAACGCCTAACTCTTCCGCCTCCTCCAGGTTTGGAATCGGTTTCAGCATGGCTCCCATTGGCTCTATGTCGCCGAAATATATGTTCAGCGGAGCAATCAACGTATGCCCCAACACGCTGTCCGGCAAAGTGATAAAGGCAGCAGCCACCAGCGTAAAATGTACAAACCAGAGGCCGATATGCCAGGACTCCAACGTTGCCGGTGCAGCATTCCAGATAGGTTGCGCTAACAGCCAACCGGCGAAAGACCAGGCCGCCCAAGCCGGGTGCGTTGCCGCCAAGCGCAGCGCTTCCACAATCAAACCGGTTAGAATAATGAACCAAAGGATGATTAATGCCCAATCGAACCGTTTGCCGTAACTCAACTGTGACGGCTTTACTTGATAGCGACGATAAGTTGCCAATGCCAAGCCAATTAAAGAAACAACGGCAAAAAGATCAAGCAAAAACTCATAAAGGAGGTAGAAATTGCCGATAAGCACCCGGAAATGGAGCGGTTCGGCGATATCGGTATCGATAGTCGCCAAGATTGTGCCAATCAGCAGCACCGTGAGGCCGAAGAAAATACCCAAGTGCAGCGTACCGCCCATCTTTTCACGCAGCAACTTCCATTGGCCCAAAGCATATTTCAGCACTAAGCCTAAGCGTCGCCAAGGGTGATCGGTGCGATTCACCGGCTGGCCGGCTCGCCAGAGACAGTACCGCTGGTAGAACTTATATAACATAATGATGACAGCGATCGTCTCGACGGCGTACAAAACCCAATGTGCCCAAGTGGGAACGTTCCAATAATTAGGACGGTTTGGCGTCATTGCACAACTCCTTCATAACATCGAAAATGGGGTTGAAAAGAAATATTTATCCCTGAACGTCCGTGTCAGGTTGCCCATAGTTTAACGCCGGGAGCCCAATTTGTCCATTTCCCTGTGATGAAAATCACAATGACCCGCCCCTGACCTGGCCAAGGCAGAACCAAAAAGCTAAACGCAAAGGAGCGAAGAAGCAAAGTCGCGAAGTCTCTTATTTTTCTCTCTGCGTCTTAATGACCTTTGCAGCCCTGCATTACATTTTTGTTTTCTTGTCCAGCGTACAAGAATTTCACTGATAAGGTACCAACTCACCCTGCCGCCAAAAGACGTGCCCAGAAGGATTCACTTAAAATCACATCCCGGAAAAGCCGTTCCAAATCTGGCGCCACGATGTTTAGCTCACGCCGGTCACGCCAGTAAAATGCCAACGCCTGGGCGAAAAGTTCCCCGGGTCCCTCGGCATTCAAATAGCCCAACTGAGATTGGCGGCGGAAGCGGTGGTAAGCTTCTGCTAAGGCTGGATGGACGAGTCCCCCGGAGGAAAACAACCTCCCCTCCGGCACAGCACCACTTCCCAGCAGCGAATCCAACAGCCGTCCCAACCAACAGACAGGCGCCTCTTGCGGTGCCGTCAACAGGCGTACATCAAGTTGCAACACACCGTAGAATACCTGCCGATGGAAACGGTACGGCCCAGGCCGATAAACGCTAATAGCAGGACCAATAACCACATGCCCTCCTGGCTGACGCAACCAGAATTGCAGCAAGCGGGTAGGGAAAAGTGCGAAATAAACCATCAGCCACTCCACCGGAGACCAGGGGTGTGGGAAAATGGCGGCGATTTCCTCCGGCACTTGTGTTAAAGTATATGGCCAGATATGCGTGCGTTCCTGCTGGAAGCGACGCAAAGTAGCATCCCGCTCTTCGTTTGTGGGCAAGAGTATACTCCCCCGTTTGACCATTCTACCAACTCCCATTACACTAACTGAACTCTGGCGTCTTTATTTTAGCCACAGAAAAGTACAGAATCTCACAGGTTGGGGTCAAAAAGCAAGGAAAAAATCTGTGTTAAGCATATCTTCTTTGTTTTTCTTCTCGCAGCGAGATGTGAGTCCTATCAGACAACCATAGATCTTGGCAATACCGTTGAAACTATCTACAAAAATCAGTAACCTAAAGCACCATCAGCGTCCTACCGAATGAAGATTGGGTAATTATATCACAGAAACTGTACGGTAAGTTACTGCCGGCGGCAAATTCAGTCGTCGGATAAATGAAACGGAGCAAAACGAGGTGTCAGATGAAAAAGTTTGCCTTTGCTGTCGGCCTTGGCTTAGGTGTAATGGTGGGCATCCTCGCCGGCGTACTTTCCGGCCTGGACCAAGAAGAAACGATAGCCCCTGAAACGAATAACTACTGGCAACAGGTCATTATGGAAGCCCGGCGAGCAGCGAAAGCCCAAAAAGAAACCATGGAGAAAAAGCTCGCCGAGGAGATTCGGCACCCGGCGTAAAACGACGTCTGCAGCCGCTATCGCTGACAATGGGGACAGAAGTGAGTAGAACGCCCGCCAATTCGTACTCTCCGGATCGGCGTTCCGCAACGGGGACAAGGTTCATCAGTGCGCCGGTAAACCTGATGCCGGGCCTGGAAAGTCCCAGGTACCCCATTCGGCGGCAAATAGTCACTCACACTACTACCCCGGGCGCGAATAGCTGCCGCTAAAACCTGCCGAATCGCCGCCTGTAAGCGCGACACCTCGGCTTGGGTCAACGTCTTGGCGGCGCGACGAGGGTCAATACCGGCAGCAAAAAGGGCTTCATCAGCATAAATGTTGCCCAAGCCGGCAACAATGTTCTGGTCGAGCAGCGCCGACTTGACCGGCTTACGATGTCTCCTCAAGTTGGACCAAAACGCCTCCGCCGACCAGGCAAAGTCCAATGGCTCTGGCCCTAACTTACCTGTGAGCCGTTGTGGGTCTTCTTCCAAGTAAAGACGCCCAAACTTGCGCACATCCTGGTAATGCAGCCAGCGCCCATTCGCCAGAGCGATAAGCAAATGCACATGCTTCGCTCTTTCTGGCGCCGACGCAAAATAGAACCGACCGGTCATGCGCAAGTGAGCAACGATAGTTTCCCCGCTTGACAGAAGGAAGAGCAAGTACTTCCCGCGGCGCCCGACATTCAAGAAATGCACTCCGCGCAGCAAAGCGGCGAAAACATCCGGCGGGTGAGTAGCAACGATGGCTGGCCAAAATACTTCCACGTCTGTGATCCGCTGCCCCACGAGCTCAGGCCGCAACTCGCGCGCGAAAGTCTCCACTTCTGGCAATTCAGGCATTCACAATTCCTCGAGGTCAAACTGCTCAGCGAGGCAACAACGGACGACTCACCAAGAGCAAAGCCAACATGAGCACTAAGGTCACTTTGGCCCACAACTCGGACAAGAAACTGCCTTGTCGTGCCCCGGCAGGCACCGGTAACGGGGCTTTCTCCTTTGCGCTGGCAAAAGCACGAGCTTGATCCGAGGCCTGTGATTTCGGCTGCAATGTCACCACCGGCGTTTCCACTGCAATGCCCTTTGCTTGTACCCCCGATGACTGAGCCTGCCGCAACAGCGGTGTGGGCCTGTTCTCGGCAGCAACGGCAGCCACGGGGGCAGTTGGCACCGACAGCGTAGTTGTAGCAATCACCTCGGCCTGTTTGGCGACCGGTGCCGCCGGAGCCATTGAAAAGCTGGGGCCGCTGAGCGGTAAGAAATCCCGCCCCACCAACAGGACCAAGAGTAAAGCAACGACCACCGTCGCCGCATTCCAGAGCGGCCGTAGCCAGCCACCGCCGGCAGAAGAACGTCGAGAAGCGAGATCAGATTGCGTTAAAGTAAAAGCTCGGGGCAAAGAGGGAGCAGGTAAACTGGTAAGTAACGCTTTCATTGCCCGGGTAGCGGCGACTTTTTGAGCACATGTCTGACAAGAACGCAAGTGTGAGTCCACAGCTTGGCGCTGCCGCGATGTTAAAGCGTTATCCACATAAGCGCTAATTTCTTCTTCACTTAAGTGCTTCTGTCTCCGGAAGATTCCCATCTGCCACCAAAGATCAAGTTCGCCGGCGGGCAAACAGTTATGCTAACGGCTCGTTGACTGCCGTTCAGTTGCAAGACGCCGCCCCGCTGGATTTAGTTCCGGCCTGTGTTCCATGATATAGCGACGTAGTTTTGCCCGTCCCCGGCTCAACCGCGATTTCACCGTGCCCAACGGCCAGCCGGTGACATCGCTGATCTCCCGATAATCAAGCCCTTCTACATCACAAAGAACAACCGCAACCCGCTGCTCAGCGGGCAGCGTAGCAATAGCATTTTGCAAAAAAGCAGCCACTTCACGGCGCATAACCCCGTGCTCCACTCCTTCCGCCGGATCACGTAGCCAGGGATTACTTCCCTGATCCGCGGCCATGTCATCCAGCGACACTGCTGGCCGCCTTGCTTGAGCCCGAAGCATATCATAACAAGTATTAGTAACAATGCGCAGCAGCCAAGAGCGAAAGACTCCCCCCCGGTATTGATGCAACTTACGGTATGCTTTAATAAAGCTATCCTGAACAGCATCGGCCGCCCGATCCTCATCCGTCAAAAGACGGAAAGCCACGCGGTATGCTACCGCCTGATAGAGAAGCACCAGGCGATTAAAAGCAGCCAGGTCATGTCCCTGAGCCTGTTGGATCAGTTCGGTCTCTTGAGCTACGCCTTGCATCACTCCCCCTACATCTTGACGGGACAAGGAAAATAATTATACTTGCTGTTGTCTACGCCGAAGTGGCGGAACAGGTAGACGCGACGG
>WFQT01000040.1 GCA_015486895.1 Anaerolineae bacterium | reverse complement strand
TAAAGCCGGCAGCGCTGCAAAGCCACCTCGTGCCCCCGCTTCACCACCACCACGCCATCCGTCAAACGATCGCCCAAGAGCGACTCTGCCGCTTGGGCCATGGGGGCCCCCGCTTTACCCATGCCGATGAGGTAAACGTGGCGGTAGGCGGCCAGATCATAGCGCCGCCCGGCCACCTGCAACACATTACCCCGGCGCTGCACGGCCCGCAGCACAGCCGCTTGCGGCTCCACAGCGGCCAGCGCCGCCCGCCAGATCGGCTCGATCAGTTTTCGGCGCTTCCCATACAAATCGGTTTGATCGCCCACAAGCATCATCCTCTCACCAAATTCTTTGCCAATGCCCGTTACAGAAGCTGGATCAACTTACCCGTTGGTGCCCGTGGCCACGAAGAAAGCCACGGCATAATCACCAGTGTGCGACAGGCTCAGCGCCCATTCCCGCCAACCCAAACGTTGGGCGACCTCTTGCGCCTGGCCATGTAAACAGATTCGCGGCGCGCTCAGATCGTCTAAGCAAACTTCAATCTCCTGCCAGCGTAAACCAGCACGAAAACCGCTGCCCATTGCTTTCGCCACTGCCTCTTTAGCAGCAAAACGGGCCGCCAGAGACTCCGGCCGCCCGTGCGCTTCGTTCCATTCTCGCTCTGTAAAAAGGCGCCCCCGGAGCTGTTCACCCCGGCGTTGGCACAGCCGGGCGATACGTTCCACCCGCACCAAATCCACACCCACAGCCAACATGGTTCATCGCCTTGCCCGCGATACCGGCCCAGCCGTCGCCAGAACATAAACATCCGGATCGAGGTACTTTCGAGCCACCCGTTGTACATCCGCCGGCGTCACCTGCCAGACTTCATCACTGTAACTCAGCAAATAATCCAGGCCGAGCTTGTACCATTCCATGTTAGAAATCACATTGGCCACGCCATGGTTAGTCTCCAGTTGCAAAGGCAACGTCCCAGTAATGTATGCTTGGCTGTCAGCCAGTTCTTCTCCCGGCACAGGTTCCTCTTGCAGACGTTTGATTTCCGCCAACATAATTTTCACCGTCTGCCTTACGTTTTGTGGCGCTACGCCAGCGGCGGCCAGCCATGGCCCTACGTCTATGCCTGCTTCCGCAGAGCTATACACATAATACGCTAAACCTTTCTTTTCTCGCACAGTGTTGCCCAAACGGCCTCCCATCCCGAAACGGCCCAGCAGGGTATTGGCCACATTGACCGCCATCCAGTCTTGATCCAACCGCCGTACACCTAACCAACCTAAAATGACATCGCTCTGTGTCTTGTCCGGCATTACCACTCGGTGCCTGTGAATCTCCTTAGCTCGGAGCAATTCCGGCATCTCTGGCTGAGTCATTTCCCCGCCCCGCCAGCTACCAAAAGCATCCTCTGCCATCGCAATAACCTCACCCGCCTTGACATCGCCGACGATCACCAAATGTGCGCCGTGGGGTGTGAAATTCAAGGCGTAAAACTGCGCCACATCCAACGGGCGTAACTGACTCACCGTCTTGGGATCGCCGAGAATGTTACGAGCGTTAGGATGACCAAAAGGGAACAACAAAGTGCGAAGCGTCAACAATGCCATAGCGCGTGTGTCATTCATTTGCTCTCGCAACTGAGACAAAATCTGCTGCTTGACAATGTGGAATTGCTCCGGTGGAAAAGCCGGATGCTGCACCACTTCGGCCAGCAAATCCAGCAAAAGGCGCACATCCTCGCTGAGCGCCATGCCATGCAATGACGTTCCCCGGCGCCCGGCAGAGACCTCGATGCTGGCGCCGACCTCCTCCAATGTCTCGTTTAGCTTCTCGAAAGTGTAGTTTTTAGTCCCCCGGCGCAGCATCTGAGCTGTCAGAGCTGCCAGGCCGGCGTTCCGCATTATTTCGTGTACACTACCCACGGCGATGGCACCTTCTATAACCACCGTAGGTGCAGCGTGATTTTCCCGCACCAATAGCACCAAGCCATTATCCATCTCATGCCGCACGATGTCTCGATTGCTGGGTAACGACGACTCACGCATCAGTTTCCTCCTGCTGGGCTCTCTCTGGCAAATAATAGCCCACCGTGCATTTTTCCCGTTGCAGATAGGTCTGTGCTACCCGCTGTACATCGGCGGCAGTCACCGCCGCTAACCGGTCTAAATAGCTATCGAACCATTCCGTGGAGGCAATCACCTCACTAAAGCCCAACCAACGCGCCTGGCTGGTCACGCTTTCATTACTGTAAATGAACTGCGCTTTACTTTGCTTTAACACCTTTGTCAGTTCCTCGAGGCTGACCAATTCATTCCGCATGCGGTCGATTTCCCTCCAAAAAGCGTTTTCTACTTCCTCTGCCGGGTGTTCTGGCGCCACAGTCGCCGAAAAAAAGAACAAAAAAGGGTCTAATGTTGCCGTAAACCAGCTTCCAGCCTCTACGGCAATACCGCTACTCACCAATGACCGGTAAATCCGCGCCGAGCGCCCGGTAGCCACACTCTGCCCACCCACACTTTTAGCACCGCTCAATATGCCGTCCAGCACCACCATAGGCAAATAATCCTCCGCCTTGGCCGGCGGTGCCTGAAAAGCTAAATTAACGTAAACCACCTGCCCAGCGCCGCGCAACGTCACCCGCCGTTCTCCCCTTTGTGGCGGCTCCTGCACCACCGACTGTGGCGGCAAGGGTTGGGCGGGCAAAGGACCGAAATACCTCTCGATGGCAGCCACCATCTCACCCATCTGAAAATCCCCGACCGCCACAGCTACCGCGTTGTTAGGTGCGTAATAGCGCCGATAATGGTTATAAAGGTCATCCCGGGTCATGGTTTGCAAATCCGAGAGCCAGCCGATAACCTCGTGGTGATACGGATGCGCTTTGATAGCCAAATTCTGCACTTCTTCGCTTAGCAAGAAAGGCGGTTGATTTTCATACATGCTCCGTTCCGAGATGATTACTGACCGTTCCGACGCTACCTCTTCCGGATCAAAAAGGGAATTCACCATTCGGTCTGATTCCACATCTAATGACAGTAATATTTTGTCCGCGGGCAACGTCTCGAAGAAAGCCGTGTAGTCCATCCAGGTCATAGCATTAAACACGCCCCCCTCGTGGGAGAACAGCCGATCATACGTCCCGGCCGGGAACCGTTTACTGCCTTTGAATTGCATGTGCTCCACCCAGTGGGAAACGCCGGTAATGCCCGGCACTTCGTTGCGACTGCCCACCCGGTACCAGATCCAAAAGCTGATCACAGGGGCACTGTGCACCTCTTTGAGCAACAATGTCAAACCATTGTCAAGCTGAAAACGTTGTACATCTCGCAATAACTTCATAGCTTGCCTCAGATCACTTGTGTCGAGCCACCATTATAGCCACGGCCAATACCCCGATAAACAAATCCCTGTTCGCTCATCCACTCCGGATTGTAAATGTTACGCCCATCTACAATGACGTTGCCTGCCATCAGCGAGTGAATACGCGGCAGGTCCAAATTCTTGAACTCATTCCACTCTGTGATTACAACCAAAGCGTCGCACCCCTCCGCCAGGTCGTATGGATTTTCTGCTAACTGGATTCCTGGCAAAAGATTCCGGGCATTTTCCGTGGACACAGGGTCGTAACCGCGCACCTTTGCTCCTTCATGTGCCAACAGATGGGCGATATCCAGCGAAGGTGCTTCCCGCATGTCGTCGGTATTCGGCTTGAAAGAGAGCCCCAGCAAACCGACGACCTTTTCCTGCAAAGAACCACCCAATAGTTCCCGCAAAAGTAGGACCGCGTGCCGCCGCTGATCCCTATTGATTTCCATCACTGCCCGCAAAAGCTGCGGGTGAGCGCCGTGAATGAGTGCCATGTGCTCCAGCGCTTTTACATCCTTGGGGAAACAGGAACCGCCGTAGCCAAGGCCCGCGTCCAGGAAGTAATGGCCAATACGCTTGTCGTAACCCATACCGATGGCCACCTCTTTGACGTCAGCGCCCAAGCGCTCGCAAATGGCGGCAATTTCGTTGATAAAAGAAATGCGCGTTGCTAAAAACGCGTTGGAAGCGTATTTAATCATCTCGGCGGTGCGCAGATCTGTCACCACGATAGGAGCCCGCAATGACAAATGCAACTGCGCCACCTTCTCCGCTGCGTCCCGGTTAGTGGAACCCAACACAATGCGATCGGGGTGTAAAAAATCATTAATCGCAGAACCTTCCCGCAGGAACTCCGGATTGGAAACGACAGCAAAGTCAATGGGCGTCGGCTGGTACTTGCGCACGATATCCGCTACAAAATCTCCCGTCCCTACCGGCACAGTGCTCTTGTTAATAATGATTAACGGCTGTTTCATGTTTTGGGCGATACTCTCCGCTGCCATGCGCACGTAACGCAAGTCTGCTTCCCCTTCTTCCCCCTCGGGAGTGCCTACGGCAATGAATGCAAACTCAGCATTTTCCAATGCCTCCTCGTAGGAAGTCGTAAAGTGCAACCGGCCCGCCTTGACATTGCGCTCTACTATTTCTTCCAAACCTGGTTCGTAAATGGGAATTTCCCCTCTTTTAAGCCGCTCAATTTTCTGAACGTCAATGTCTAAACAAATAACGTTGTTACCCAAATCGGCAAAAGCTGTTCCGGTCACCAACCCGACATAACCAGTACCGATAACACAGATGTTTTTCACTTTCATCCTCCATTGAGTGAATTACTGGGCTCTAGCGTTTTTGTGCTTTAGCCAGTAGAGT
>WFQT01000039.1 GCA_015486895.1 Anaerolineae bacterium | reverse complement strand
GGCCTGGACCTGACGCCGCAAACTTACCAAGCTGGCGTTAGGATCAGTGCTGATGGCAGCCCGCATGGCACCCTTTTCCCTGATATGCAAAGTTAGTGCTCGCGTATCAACACCGCTGATAGCGGGGATTCCATGGCGGGCTAAGTAGGGTGATAACGTTTCCTTGGCTCGCCAGTTGCTGGCCACCGGACTTATAGCACGCGCTACCAGCCCAGAGAGCCATGGCCGCTCGGATTCTTCGTCATCCGGATTCATACCAACATTGCCGATATGCGATGCCGTCATGATCACGATTTGTCCCCGATAAGAGGGATCGGTAATGATTTCCTGGTAACCGGTCATGCTGGTATTGAACACTACTTCCCCGAGGCCGGTGACAATAGCACCATGGGCCTGGCCGGACCAGATGGTGCCATCTTCTAAGACTAAATAGGCTGTGGCGTTGGGTTTCCGTTCCAACTTCTCCTCCGGCACTATGCGTGCTGACCATTGTTTTCCGGAAAAGGCCAGATGTTACGTATCCGCAAGGTTTCTTCCAGTTGCTGGCGGCGCAGCATTTCTGCCGTTTCTTGGGGTGTTAGATGTGGCGCGATGGGGCCTTCCAAACTGGCCAGGCGCAAGAGCACTTGTGCCATGACCATGACGCTTTCCCGCAGATCGCGTTCTTCTACTTTGTCTAAGGTGTCCGCTTTGGTATGCCCATAGCCCCGGCCAGCGCTGATGGTTAGAGAGCGACGGAATGGATTCAATGCTGGTACGCCGGCCAAGACGAAAGGCATATTGTCAGACGCGGTGATGACTTGTGGTCCTAACTGCAACGGCTCGTGGATCTGCCCCATGATCTTGCGTATCACTACACCTAAAGGCTCAAAGCCATTGTATACAAAGCCGCCAAGCCCTTTGTCTACACCGCTGTCCAGGTTAATCATCAAGGCGATTTGCTGTAATTCCTGCCGATGTTGTTCCACGTACTGTGTTGATCCTACCAATCCTAATTCTTCCGTCGCGAAAGCCACGAAGCGAAGGGAATAGGCAAGTTTCCCTGCTAAGGGAGCAAACATTTCCGCTAGAGCTAAAAGCATGGCTACACCCGTGCCATTGTCCACTGCGCTTTCGGCGAGGTCGTGACCGTCATAATGGGCCCCAATGAGAATATGAGGGCCATCGTGAGCAGCCGGGACGTCGCCGACGATGTGGGCAGCTTTGGCCGGGAAAGTGTGGCTATCAATGAACGTATTAACCCGGACGGCTCCCTGTTGGGACAGGCGGGCCAGGTAGCGTCCATCTTCTAAGGAAAGACCCACGGCCGGAATTTCTGCTTCTTCTCCGGGCTGAAGGGAGCCGGTGGGGGCTAGCTGGCCGGGTAAGTGGTTGTTGAAGAGGAAGCCGCAAGCACCGTGACTGACGGCACGCATGTATTTCTCCCGACGGTGGATGCGGCGAACATGGCCGTAAGGGGTGCCGCTGTCCACAAGCACGGTGTTGCCAGCGATCTGGCCGGCGTGGGCTGCAAAGTCCTCAGCGCTGCCGTGTCCTAAATCCACGACTTCCGCCTCTAAGCCGTCGGCCTGGGTAGCCGGGGAATATACAAGCGCTAATGCCGAGGACAGAGAATGCCTTTGAGGGGATATTACCGTAACCTCGCATTTCCCTCGCTCCCAGGCTTTATAGGTGTACCACTCTGGATGGACAGTTTGCAGGCCAATTCCCTGGAAGCGTTGGAGTAACCACTCGCGAGCGGCCTTTTCGCTGGGCGTGCCTGCGAAGCGACTACCAAAATTGCAGAGGGCCACCAAGTTCTCGTAGACGGAAGGATTCATCCATGCTTGCCCTATGAAGTGTTCTTCGATTGCTAATAGCTCTTCTCTGTTCATGATTATCGCGCTCCAAAACCTAACCTGGCCGAGCCAGAACCAACAAGGCAACCACAGATTCGCACAGATTGCACAGATTTTCAATTCTATCTGTGTAATCCGCGAAATCCGGGGTTCATTTTCTTGCGCCGTGTACAAGAATTTCGTTGATAAGGTTTTAACCTAGTACTCAGATCACGGTTGACTTAGTACTAGCTAAACCAGCACTCCCAAAAACTAACTATTGATTACACAGACCAAGTGAAGGCGCCCCCTGGGGCACTCTTATTTCCATTTGCGCCTGCCAGAAGGGGCAGAATCATTCCCTGATCTTAGTGACTGGAGTCTGGCGAAAATGGCGTTTTAGGCTTGACCTAACTATCTTCACCACAGATTGCACGGATTAACACAGAAATCCCTTTGCTTTTTGACCCAAATCTGTGAAGTTCTGTGGCTAAAATAAAAACGCCAGTGTCCAGTTAGTAATCGTTACAAAACCTGTCTTGCTCTGTGGTTAAAACCAATAAGGCTAAAGTCCCATTACTGAATCTTACGCGGGTCTAGGGCATCGCGCAAACCGTCTCCCACGTAATTGACACTGATAACGATGATGAAAATCACTAGGCCTGGGAAGAAAGCTAACCACAGGTGTCCTTTCAGCATTTCGTCTTGGGCGTTTTCTAACATGTTGCCCCAAGATGGCGTAGGGGGCTGAACGCCAAAACCGAGGAAGCTTAAGCCTGCTTCGGTGATAATGGACGATGCTACCCGCAGGGTCCCGGCTACAATAATGGGGCTCATGGCATTGGGAAGAAGGTGTTTCCAGATGATGCGGCTGTTGCCGGCACCTAACGCACGGGCTGCTTCAATGAACTCTTTTTCTTTCAGCGACAGGAAAGAGCCGCGCACTAACCGGGCCACCGTCATCCAGGAAAGGGTGGCGATGACCAAAATGATGGCAGCAATACCACCGCTGCTCTGTAACCAGGGTACATTAGCGTTGCGTAAGAGCATTGTCATCAAAATCAACACAAACAACCGGGGCAAGGCCAACATGAGATCTGTGAGTCGCATGGCCAAATTGTCTACCCAGCCACCATAAAATCCGCCTATAGCACCGACAATTATGCCAAAGATCAGCCCTAAAGCAGTAGCAATTAGGCCGACCGCTATGGAAATACGTCCTCCATAGAGAACACGTGTGAATTCATCCCGGCCTAAGCTATCAGTACCCATGATATGAGAAAGTGAAGGCGCAAGATAGCGGGAACCGAAATCTACTTTGTCGGGAGTGTATTTGGTGGCCACGGGCGCAGCGATGGCCAGCAAAACCATCAAAAGGACCACAATAGCACTTGCCACAGCTAAATGATGCTTACGAAACTGCCCCCAGTAAATATCCCGTAATGTTCGATGATGTGTTTCGGAAGCTAATCCTTCATCGAAATAAAGATTTGTAGTGCTCATAGTAGATCGTTTCTCCCTTGCTCTCTACGTTAGCTGTATTTTATACGCGGGTCTAAATAAGCATAGAGCACATCAGCTAACAAGTTGAATAAGATGATCAATGTAGCGTTGATGAGGACGATCGCCATAAGAAGAGGATAATCAACCCGCTGGGCAGCACGGAAAAAGAGGCGCCCGATGCCGGGCCAGGAGAAAATCGTTTCCGTAAACAAAGCGCCGCCAAAAAGACCAGGCAAATCTAAGGCGACAATGGTGACGATAGGAATGGCAGCATTTTTCAGCGCATGATGCAGGATAACAGAACGCTCTTTTAAACCTTTGGAGCGGGCTGTGCGAATATAATCTAAGCGGATCACATCCAACATGCTAGAACGTGTATAACGGGTATAACTGCCCATGAGAAACATGGAGAGCATGGTTACTGGCAGAATCAGGTGATAAAGGCGATCCATTAGGTGAAAACCTGTCAGTCCGTAAGTTTGCATGCCCCCGCCGGGGAAGAGTGGCTTGCCCGTGGTCGGATTTTTCAGCCACACATTAAACACAATGATCAGTATCAAACCAAACCAAAAGATAGGGATAGCTTGCCCAATAAATGCCAGTGTCGTCATAATGTGGTCAAACAGCGTATATTGTTTAATAGCGGAAATAATGCCAATAGGAATGGCAACACTCAGAGCGACAATATAAGCGGCTATCATGAGCTGTAGCGTGTTTGGCAACCGGTCCCCAATTTCTTGCAACACGGGCCGTTTGGTTGTCATGCTATATCCCCAATTCCCCTGCAACATTTTCATCAGCCAGTGGTAATATTTGACGTGAATGGGTCGGTTTAAACCTAACTGTTCCTCCAATCGCGCCATGTCCTCAGGAGTCATGTTGGGGTTTTCTTCAAAAGCAGCCATCGGTCCACCTGGCGTGAGCTGGATCATTATGAAGACAATCACGCTAATCACTAGCAGCAAAGGGATTGCTCCTAGAAGGCGTCGGATTATGTATTGTGTCATTTTTGTTCACCCTGACTAACCAGCCGGACAGAATTGGAAATATTCTGTCCGGCCTTTTTCGTGCCTGTTACATTGCAAGATAACGATTGTCACGATGCTCAGCAACGTTTTTAGTTACTGACGTTCCAGTCCGCCGCATTCCAACTTTGCTGCGTCCACGGATTGACCTTAAACCCTTGTACACGCTTGCGGGTCAACTGAATTTGGGCCCGGCTATAAAGGTAAAGGTGTGGAATGCCAATAGCGATGCGTTCCATCGCCTTTTGATAAGCCGCTTTGCGCTGGGCCAGATCTGGCGTAGAACCGGCCTCCTTGATAGCCGCATCGGCTTGCGGATCTATCCAACGAGAATAGTTGAAGCCCCGGCCATGATTGGCTTGCGTCGGCATGTTCCAGGAAGCAAAATACCCTTCCACGTGTGCCTGTGGATCGACATTATAGCTGGTGGTATACATCAGAATGTCGAACTTGCCGTGTTTACGGAAAGCGCCGCTAGCCCAAGAACCGAAGAGAACGGAAGAAGGCACATTCTCGATATAAAGCTGGACACCCACTTTTTGCAACATGTCAATCAATACCTGTTCGCAATCTTCCCGTAACTTGTTGCCGGTGGTAGTCTGCAGTTTTAAGCGAAGCGGCCGCCCTTCTTTGGCGTATTTACAGCCGTGGCACTCGCGAATGCCATCGCCATCCTTGTCAATCCAGCCAGCATCTTTTAACAGTTGCTTGGCTTTGTCCGGATTGTACTCGCTGGGCGGGATATTTGCTTTCGGCCAGCCAATATTCAATTCAGTCGTACCTACTGGAGCCAAACCATAAAGCAGTTTATCCACAATGAACTTTTTGTCGATAGCGTACTGTATAGCCTGGCGCACGCGCAGATCGCCTAATGCCCAATGCGGATGGTGTAACGGGTCATCCGTAGCATCAATGGTGGGGTCGGCTAAGTTGAGCAGCAAACGTTCTGATAGAGGACCTGGCCGCATGTTGATGACGATATCCTTGTTGTTCTTGAATTCCGGCACGTCCGCTTCACTCAAGTCCCACAAGATGTCGACTTCGCCGGAGCGAATGAGCGCTTTCCCCACTTCCCGGCTGGGAATGATGCGGAAAATCACTTTGTCCAGATGCGGCTTGGCTGGATAATCCCGATAGTTCTCGTTCTTGACAAATGTGATGTGATCGCCGGAAACCCATTCTGCCATTTTGAAGGGGCCAGTACCAATGGGATGCCAATTGTAAACCCATTTCTGCATGTCTTCAGGCTTGCCAGTAGCGTGCTTAGGCAGAATGGTGATGAATTCAGTCAAATATGGTGCATAGAATTCCTTATATTTGACCACAGCAGTGTATTTGTCCGGGCAGGTCACGCTGTCAATTTTGTCGAAGCCCGATGTGTTTACGGCGCCACTTTTCGGTGTTGTGACGGCCTTCCATGTGAATTGGACATCATCGCAAGTGAACGGCTGGCCATCAGACCATTTTACTCCCTTCTGCAAATGGTAGGTGACTGTTAAGCCATCTTTGGAAACGCCTCCGTTGGCAATGGTCGGTACTTCCGTGGCCAATCGCGGAAAGTAATTACCATTGTCATCTACATCTATCAAGCCTTCAATGACAAATGCATAAGCATCTTGTGCTACGGTCTGAGTAGCGATGAAAGGATTCAGGATTTGTGGCTCTTGGTAAACAGCAAAGACTACTTGCTTCTCCTTTTGCGGAGCTGCTGTCACTTTTACCTGTACTTCTTTAGTAACTACGACTTTCTCCGGCGTGGGCTTGGCACAGGCAGCCAAGACCATAGAGACAATGATTAGAATGCCCAAAAGGGCCGAAATTTTCTTACGCATTTGTGAATCTCCTCCTTTGTGCGAAAAACAGAACGATAGAACGAAATTGGGATTCCCGATGACCACATGAGACTGATTTGTTCTCTAGTGCCGTTTTCACCTCCTTTCGGCAATGGCGGTGTTGTCGATAAACCAGGGGGACGAGAGTAATACGTTTCAGGTTACTAACAAGTTACGATCATGGGGATCCATAATCGTTCGCCTTCCGGTCTTATAGAAAATAGACGATACCCTTATAGCGTACTGCCGACTGGTAAAGAACACTTTCAAAGTTGTGAGGGGGGGAGGGAG
>WFQT01000038.1 GCA_015486895.1 Anaerolineae bacterium | reverse complement strand
GCTAATGTCGTTTCATAGGCCAGTTCCCCCACCGGATGTCCACCGGCCGGAGTGATCACCTGACCATGTGCCGGGGGATAATCTCCGCCTAATATGACTGCCCAATTGTCGGTGCTGAAAGCGCTCGTGATGATGTGACCATCAGTGTACTTGACATGTTCCCCTTTGTTGTGGCGCGGGCCTACGCGGCTCAATTTAGCGTCCTGCAGGTCAAAAAAGCTGTAGAGCGCCACCTGCAAAGGAACAGGGGCATCACCGTCGTTGCGAACAGACAGACTGGTGAAAAGCGCGGGCACATCGTCGGGCACGAAGTCGCGGCGGACGGCGGTCAATCCGTCGCGCTGAAAAATGAACTCGATGTGGCTAAGCCCTTGGGTGAACTGGGTCGCATCGAGCAGAGGCCAGACCTCATCGCCGACCTTCAGGACGTAGACGTAACCGTCCAGCGCCTTGCCGGGCTGCGCCCACACTCCGCCCAGGTCGCCCGCCGGAGGATGACAGGCCAGCTCAGCCTCGGTCCGCTCGTAGGGATTCTTTCGTGGCCGGAAGCCGCCGTCGATGTCTCCGATGACGTAGAGACGATGGCCGGCGGTGACAAAGGCGGTGTCAGGCCGGCCAGGGTGGCTCTGGTGCAGATCGTCGAAAACAAGGGTTTGCGAGATTTCCCCGCTGACACAGTCACGGTAGAGGGGCGGCACAGGCTGGGTTGCAGGCGTAGGGGCGATCCCTCTGTGGTCGCCCTCCTTGGTTGTGGCAGCTATCGTAGTGGGCGCAACAGTTGCAGCGGGCATCGTCGTAGGCACCGGAGTCACCACTCCACAACCGCTCAGAAGCGGGATCAGGACAATCAGCAAGGTCAAGTATGTCAGCCGTGACTGCTTCATCACATGCTTCATCGTGTCATCTTCCCCAGACCCAAAGGGTTTGCACATGTGTTGGCTTGACGGAACATTCTTGCTTGCAAGCCAGTCTATGCGACACGGAATCGCCAAAAACCCTTCGGGCCTCACAAACCGATCAGCGTTTCCCGAGCCGATCCCGCACAACCAGCGTGCCCCACAGTGCTAACCAGGTTCCCATCACTGTACCCAGCAACATCCCGGATAACACGCTGACGGCGACAAACAGAAGGGCAATCAAAGCGTAGGCGATGGTAAAGCCTGGATTGAGCAGGGCCATCTTGGCCGCGTTATTCAGTGTGGTGCTGAAGCGCCGATCAGATTGGGCCAGGTTAAGGGGCCAATAATAGAGGTTCAACGCGAACCACGCCAACAGCAGCAAAGTCCAGGTATAGCGCAAGGCCAGGAAGCCCGCTCCAGGTCGTCTGCCATAAACGAGTAAGTTAAAGCCAAGAACACCGTAAACGACCAGTTGTGCTGCCCCCCAGCTCCACGCCCGGCCAAAACCATCCCGCCCCGCTTGCCAGAAATCGCCAAACCCCACCAAGTCGTGATCCAGTACTCGCCGGGCAACCGCGTAGAGTCCCAACGTGGCCGGTGGCCCCAACACTACCGTCAATTGGGCCAACAGCCAGATCAAATTCAACACCAGCAGGAAGACGAACTCGTCCCACCAGGCACGTATAGCCCGGCCGAAAAGCACAAGCACATAGAGCACCATTCTGCCTTATCAGCCTTTCAGCCCTGCAAAGCTGATGCCCTCAATGTAATAGCGGCTGAAGAAGGCAAACAGGAGTAATACCGGGATGGCATTGAACATAGCCGCCACCAGCGTCAGGTTCCACTGGGCCTTGTACTGCTGCTGAAAGACGGACAGTGCCACATTCAGCACCCACATTCTAGGCGTGTTCAGGTAGAGCAGCGGTGCCATAAAGGCATTCCACATGCCCTGGAATTGCAAGATGAACACCGTTAGCATGGCTGGACGGGCTAAAGGTATGACCACATCCTTGTAAATGCGAAATCTGGAGGCGCCGTCTATAAAGGCTGCCTCCTCTAATTCCCGGGGTATAGACTTCAAGAATTGGGTTAAGAGGAAGATATTACCCGCACTAATAGCACCTGGCACTAACAACGACCAATAGGTGTTGACGAAATGTATCTTTGTCATCAACACGTAGGCTGGGATCAGCGTCACAGCGCCTGGGATCATCATGCTGGCCAGCATAAAGATAAAAACGACATCCCTACCTGGAAAGTGCAGCCGGGCAAAGGCATAGGCAGCCATCGAGCAGAAGATAAGCTGTAAAACTGCCGAACCTACAGAGACCACTGCCGTGTTCAACAGCCAGCGAGGGAAAGTTGCCCCCTGGCCCAGATCAGTCGCCCATGTCTTGGCCCAATTGCCAATCAACCACTCTTTGGGGAAAAACTTAGGCGGATAAGCGATGATCTCGGCATCGGTCTTGAACGTACCCATGAATGCCAGAATGAAAGGAGCCAGGGCAATAAGGCCCAAGACGATGAGCAAGACGTATCTAAAGATATCTCCCATCAATCGAGCTCGAGCGACCTTTTCTCGCGCTATGTGGCCGCGGCGGGGTGCAGTTATCGTAGTCATAGGGTGCCTCCTTAATACTGCTCAGTGCCGCTCTCGATATAGCGGCGTTGGACAACTGTGAATACAAAAATGATCACAGCCAGAATAAAGGCCATGGCTGAAGCATAACCAAACTGAATCTGGCCTTGTGTGCCCAGCGCCTCCGTATATACTAAATATACCGGCGTCAGTGTTGTGCCTAACGGACCGCCGCTGGTCAAAATCTTGACCTGGTCGAAAATCTGTAAAGTGCCGATGGTGCCTAACACCACGACAAGCAGGATGATCGGTCGCAGGAGAGGTACGGTGATCCTGAAGAACTTATTGCGACCATTAGCACCATCAATGTCGGCTGCCTCGTAGAGGCTTCGGGGAATGTCTTGCAGCGCGGCCAGGAACATAATCATAAAGGTGGGGATGGTAGTAAAAATATTCTGGAGCATGATCGCCATCCAGGTCACGCTGGGGCCACGCAAATACCACAGGTTCGAGTGAATATCACTGCCAAAAGCCCGCCAAATAAGTTGGAACAGACCACGGGGGTTGTTCAGCCACTCGATTGCCAACCAACTTCCCCCAAAGAGTCCCCATAGCTTGTCCAAAGCGAAATTCAGGTAGCCGGTCTTCAGATAAAGCCACCAGAAGATCATCGATATCACTACCGACGAGGTCACACTGGGGGTGTAGAACACGGTACGGAAGAATCCCTTGCCCCGCATCTTTTGATTGAGCAAGACCGCCAGCAGCAGCGCACCTACAGTCTGGATCGGTGTGACAATGGCCGAATACCAGAAGACGTTGACCAACGATTGCAGGAAGTCCTTAGTTCTGAAAGCCTTGGCAAAGTTACCAAAGCCGATGAACTTGGGAGCGGTAAAAATATCATACTTGAAAAAGGCAATGTAGAGAGCGAATAACAGCACACCGATAGTGAAAACCATGGTAATGATCAAATAAGGCAAGAGGAACAAGTAACCAGCGATGAATTCCTCACGCCGGCGCCGATCACCCCAGACTCGGTAGACCATGGCCGCAGCGACAATACCCAACATGAGGCCCAGGGCAATACCAGCCAATGCGAACCAGCGACCGCTCTTAAAAACCTCGGCTACATATTTATCAACCTGGGTAATGGGAAAGCCCCTGGTGGGTGCGGAGACGATAGTCGCCGTTGACATGAACAAAGTCACAGTTAGAAAGGCAACCAGGGCAGCCAACCAAGGGCTGTATTGGGCCGCCGGCCGGCGGCTGGGTGTTGTTACGGTCATGTTTATAACCTCCTAACCTGGCCAAGCCAGAACCAAAAACCAAAACGCAAAGGCGCGAAGTCTCTTGTTTTTCTCCCTGCGTGATCATACCGCTCCAATTTCATCTTAGTCCAGTCGCCCCAGTCTGAACGGATGCAGGGCGAACTCAAATAGAGTATGCTATTTACACCAGTGTGTACTAGTACTAAGTCAAGTGTAGTCTGGTGAAAATAGCCTCGAGCGGAGCAGTGGGACGGCGGAGGCCGTCCTTCAGCCCGCAGGGCTCCAGAGCCCGATTTCAATCGGTGACTTTGGCCCGCTCCCGACACACCGGCCGGATGAATTC
>WFQT01000037.1 GCA_015486895.1 Anaerolineae bacterium | reverse complement strand
GGGCCCCCAGGAATTACTTCGTTTTCCCAAGAGAATGCGGAGCAAAAGGAATGTCGAGAAGGCGCCTGAAACAACCTTGGGTTTTCGATTGGCTCGGAAGCCCAAGGGAGGCATGTCAAAGCAAATTCTGAGCATCCCATCAACCCCAGGGCAGAGCAAAAGGAGCGTTCTGAGGATGAGACGCCGAAGGCGCCTGAAGCCCTTCAGCCCTCAACCCACCGCCTGTGGCCTGTGGCGGATATGCGCGCCTATGTAGCCCCTACCCTAACTCCTGAGCCCAAATCCCAGCTTGATGGGTAAGTGAGGGCCCACTGCGCCAACCGCACTTCCTGGCGGTCCGTCAGGCCGATATCACACCAGTTTTGGACGCTACGAATTCGCCCTGCGCATGCTGCCAACCAAAGCAGCGGCCAGTGCGTGGATTTGTGTTACGGGGTGTTCTTTCATCCCCAACCTGACCAGCGCCGAGCCAACCACCACTCCATCTGCGATCTTCGCCACCCGCGCAGCCTGTTCTGTCCGGGCTATGCCAAAGCCCACAGCCAGAGGCAATTCGGTCAGAGCACGCACCCGCGAGACGAATGATGCCAGGTCCGCTGGCAGGCGGTTCCGCGCCCCAGTGACGCCCGTCACGCTCACCAGATAAATGAAGCCAGTGGCCGATCCGGCCGCCAGCCGAATCCGTTTTTCAGTCGAGGTCGGTGCCAGCAGAGGCACGAAAGCCAACTCCTGCTCTCGACAATGTTCTTGTAGCACCTGCCCATCCCGGACGTCCGGCGGCAGGTCCGGAACGATGATCCCGTCCGCGCCTACAGCCGCGGCATCCCGACAGAGAGCCTCAACGCCGTAAGCAAAGAATGGGTTGTAATACCCCATGAGCACCATTGGAGTATCGATTCCCTGATGGCGTAGGCGGGCCACTGCTTCCAACACATCGGCCAACGAGATACCGTTTTGCAGCGCCATTTGTGTGGCCAACTGGTTGGTGGGGCCATCCGCCAGAGGATCGGAAAAAGGCACGCCGATTTCGATGAGATCCGCGCCCGCCTCCACCAGTGTCTGTATCACAGCCACGCTGCTTTTCAGGTCCGGGTATCCCACCACATAATAAGGCATGAAAGCCGCCCTGCTCTCGGCGCGGGCCCGCTCGAACACCGCTTTGATGCGCTCAATACCACTTGGGTTCACCTCTCACCCCCTGCTTTCCCATCCAACGCCTCGACCACTGTGTCCAGGTCTTTGTCCCCCCGGCCGGAAAGATTTACCAGAATAATGTGGTCACGGGGCATTTGAGGCGCCAGCTTGATGGCGTGCGCCACGGCGTGGGCAGATTCCAACGCCGGGATAATCCCCTCAAACTCAGACAACATCTGAAAAGCCACCAATGCCTCCTCATCGGTCGCATACGTATACTCCGCCCGGCCGATATCCCGCAGCAAAGCGTGTTCAGGTCCCACGCTGGCATAGTCCAACCCGGCAGCGATAGAGTGCGTCAAAGCGATCTGGCCATCCTCCGTTTGCAACACGTACGATTTTGTGCCATGCAGCACACCCAACCGCCCTCGCAGCGGGTCGGCGAAACGGGCCGCATGCTGGCCAGTACTAATCCCTAATCCCCCGGCCTCGACCCCGATTAACCTTACATCTTCGTCCTCGACGAAAGCGGAAAAGAGGCCAATAGCATTCGAGCCACCTCCGACGCAAGCTATCAGGGTGTCGGGGAGCTGGCCCACCTCGTCCAACATCTGACGACGCGCCTCCCGCCCAATCACACTCTGAAAATCACGCACCATCATGGGATATGGGTGCGGGCCTAAGGCGGACCCGAGCAGGTAGTAAGTGCCCCGCACGTTGGTCACCCAATCCCGGATGGCTTCATTGATGGCATCCTTCAAAGTTTTACTGCCCGCATCGACCGGCCGGACAGTGGCTCCCAACAGCTGCATTCTGAACACATTGGGACGCTGCCTCTTGACATCCACGGTGCCCATGTAAACCACACACTCGATACCCAGCAAGGCAGCTGCGGTGGCCGTCGCCACACCATGTTGACCTGCGCCTGTCTCGGCCACGATGCGCTGCTTTCCCATTCGCTGCGCCAGAAGCGCCTGCCCCAGGGCGTTGTTAATTTTATGAGCACCGGAATGCGCTAGATCCTCGCGCTTCAGGTAGATCCGTGCGCCCCCCAGATGATCGCTTAACCGTCCGGCAAACGTTATTGGCGTTGGTCGCCCCACGTACGTGCGCAGTAGATGGGACAACCGCGCCTGAAAAGCGCTATCCTTCCGCGCGTCTCGGTACGCTTCCTCCAATTCTGCGAGCGCTGGCATTAAAGTCTCTGGCACAAACCTGCCTCCATACGGGCCAAACCAGCCCTGGTCATCCGGCTGTCGCCAGGGGTGCAAGCCCGCGCCTCGCACGTCAATTTTGGATATTTCCTTCATCGAGACCACCTCCTATCGTCAAACACCGACTGCCCGCGCTGCGGCGATAAACGCCCGCACACGGTCGTGATCCTTCCGACCCGGAGCTAACTCCACACCACTGCTTACGTCCACGCCCCATGGCCGTACCTGAGCAATGGCTTCTGCCACATTTTCCGGGGTGAGGCCGCCCGCCAGCAGCATGCGAGGACACTGTTGCGCCAGACGGCCGGCGAGGCTCCAGTCACCTGTCCGGCCGCTGCCGCCGTAGAGATCCGGATGATAAGCATCGACCAACAATTGTGGAAACCGTGGGACAGAGGGTGCCGCGGCAAGGTAAGACGTGAGAGCCATCGCTTCGCCAAACGTGCGCGGCCGCAACGCCTTGAAGGCCCGCCCACCTAGCGCCGCCACCATTTCCACAGGCTCATCGCCGTGCAACTGCGCCAAGTCGAACCCAGCTACTGCCATCACCCGCCTGACCTCCGCCAACGACGCGTTCACAAAGACACCCACTGTGTGCACACTTCCTTCCGCGGCACGCAGCGCCGAGATGATCCGACCAGCCTCTTCCGCGGGCAGATACCGGGGTGAGCGTGGATAGCAGACAAAGCCTAAGAAATCGGCTCCAGCATGAACGGCGACAAGAGCATCCTCAAGATTGGTAATGCCGCAGACCTTGACTTTCACGCTTGAACCTCCAGACCGGCAGTTGCCAATGCCTTCACCAGCCATGGGCGCCTGGCAGGCGCAGCTTTGACCAAGGCCTCGCCCACCAGGATGGCATCCACGCCCATGTCTCGCACGCGGCGCACATCGTCCGGTGTATGAATGCCGCTCTCGGAAACGACAATAAACTCTTCCGGAATACGGGGCCGCAGACGTGCTGTTGTCTCCAGGTCGACGCGGAAAGTCTGGAGGTTACGGTTGTTGATACCGATCACTTTTGCACCAGCCGCTAAAGC
>WFQT01000036.1 GCA_015486895.1 Anaerolineae bacterium | reverse complement strand
AGCGTTAGTTCCATGCGCACCGATCCATTAAGCGTACCATTGGTAGAGGCCATGGCAGCCAGCGGCACTAGAACGCTTACTATTGCCCCCGAGGCTGGCAGCGAACGCCTGCGCCGGGTGATTAGCAAGATGCAACCAGAGGAGACTCTTTTTGCAGCCGTTGACTTAGCGGAAAAGTTGAATTTCCCGCAACTGAAGCTTTACTTCATGGTGGGGCATCCATCGGAAACAGAAGCGGACATCCAGGCCATCGTGGATTTCACTTTGGAAGCGAGAAAACGTTTCCGTCGTCAGATTACCATCAACGCTACACCTTTTGTGCCTAAAGCGCAAACGCCTTTCCAATGGATGGCTATGACTCCCGCTAAGGTTTTGAAGCAGCGGCAACGGTTTTTGCAGAAAGCATTAGGGCGGCATAAAGTAGCCATCCGGGCTGATTCCCCGGCCTGGGCGGAAGTGCAAGGGGTGCTGGCCCGCGGGGACCGCCGCCTGGCCCAGGTGTTGCTCTCGGTGGAACGGCTATCTGTGCGTGCATTCTACCAGGCCATGGAGCAACATGGCTTAGACGCTTCCGAATATCTCGGTGTTAGAGATCCGGTTGCATTTCAGCCGTGGCAAGTTGTCAGCCCTAACGTCAGCCTCCGTTTTTTACAACGGGAACTACATTTAGCAGAGCAAGAACGACCAGGACATGCCTGTTCTCCGGAGGCGAAGGGATGTTTGGTTTGCGGTGCTTGTGATGTTGCCTGGGCTTTTCGGGACCGGCCGCCATCCTCGACGCTGCCAGCTCTCACTGCTCACCTCCAGTATGAAGTGCATAGCTGATGCTGCAACGCGAGAAGAATGGCCTAAAGTGGTGGGTGTTTGCGAATATGGCGGCGTTTCCAGAGCTAGTGCATGGCTTTTCCACCCGCCGCGGCGGAGTCAGTGGAGGTATTTACAGCTCGCTGAACTTGAGCACTTCCACCGGGGACGCAGAGGCCAATGTGCAGGAGAATTTCCGCCGTTTCTGTGCCGTTTTGGGAGTACCGCCAGAGAGGGTGGTGAAAGGGTGGCTGGTCCACGGCCGGGATTTCGCCGTGGTAACAGAGGCGCATCTAGGCCGGCGAATGCCGCAGCGTGATATCCTGTTGACGAATAGGCCGAGCGTGCCTCTTTTCATGACCTTTGCCGATTGCGTGCCTATCATTTTGTACGATCAGGAACACCAGGCGGTGGCATTGGTGCACGCCGGCTGGCGGGGAACAGCGTTACGGATAGCGGCGGCAGCAGTACACGCCATGACAACCCAGTTTAGCAGCCGGCCAGGAGCTATCATTGCCGGCATCGGCCCCAGCATTGGCCCGGATCACTACGCTGTGGGAGAAGAGGTTATTGCGAATATTGAGGCTGCTCACCGCCGGCCGGAATTGTTGTGGCAACGTCGTAACGGCCACTTTTTCCTAAATTTATGGGCGGCTAATGCACAACAGTTGACCGATGTAGGCGTTGGAAATGTAGAAATCGCCGGGCTCTGTACCGCCTGTCACCTGGAGGACTTTTACTCTCACCGGGCAGAACGCGGTCGAACGGGACGGTTAGGAGCCCTGGTCATGTTAACAAAGGAGACATTTCATTGACAATTCCTGTAGTGCAGTTACAAGAAAATTTGGAGATGGTACGGGAACAGATTGCTGCCGCAGCACGTCGTGGTGGCAGACGGCCAGAAGATGTCACTCTTGTGGCTGTGAGCAAAACGCACCCGCCTGAATCGGTAGTGGCGGCATATCGCTTGGGCGTGCGCCAGTTTGGTGAGAATCGGGTAGAAGAAGGCAACCCGAAAATAGAAGCTATTACCTGTTTGCTGGGAGACTCGGGGGCAGCCGATCCTCCCCTTTGGCATATGATCGGCCATGTACAAAGCCGCAAAGCACAAGAAGTTGTGGGCCGTTACGTGCTGGTGCACTCAGTAGATCACCTACGCCTGGCCAGGCGGCTGGAGCGGCAAGCTGCAAAACAAGGCTTGACCGTAGATGTGTTGCTTGAGATCAATGTTTCCGGCGAGGAGAGCAAGTATGGATTCGCCCCTGAGAGTTGCTTGCAATCAGTGCCTGAGTTATTGACAATGCCGCACCTGAACATCCGCGGCTTGATGACGATGGCACCCATCGTCCCGGATCCACAATTAGCTCGGCCCGTGTTCTCTGCTTTACGGGAGTTTCGAGATGAATTGCGCCAGCGCTACCCTGATGTCGCTTGGGAAGAGCTATCCATGGGCATGAGTGATGATTTCGAGGTAGCCGTAGAAGAGGGAGCGACATTAGTGCGCATTGGCCGGGCCATATTTGGCGAGCGGGAGACGTAGCAGCGGTTAGCTGCATTTAGCTATATCGCCGACTTGCCTTTGCAGCTTTTGTGGAGAGGGAGAGAAGAGGGTATGCTTAGGGAAATGACGTTGTCCTTTATCGGTTCGGGCAACATGGCGGAGGCAATGATCCGTGGTCTGACTGGACGCCAGTTGATTCCGCCACATAATATTGTTGCCGCTGGACCGCGCCGGATACGAGGCCGGGAACTGGAGCAGCGCTATCATGTTCGCTGGACGCAGGAGAACCAGGAAGCTGCCAAACAGGCGGATATTTTGGTGCTCAGTGTCAAGCCGCAGGTGTTGCCGCAGGTGCTGGTAGGGATTAAGCCTGTGCTAAAGAGCGATGTCCTGGTTATCTCTATCGTGGCTGGAGTCAGAATTAGCACCCTGGTCAGCGGCACCGGAACAGAGCAGGTGGTGCGGGCCATGCCCAATACGCCGGGACAGGTAGGCAAAGGAATGACTGTCTGGACAGCCACAAAGAGTGTGCCGCCGGCCCGCCATACCCAGGCGAACGCGGTGCTGGGTGCGTTGGGGGAGGAAATTTTCGTCGACGGCGAGGAATATTTAGACATGGCAACAGCATTGAGCGGTACCGGTCCGGCGTATGTGTTTCTGTTCATAGAAGCAATGATTGACGCCGGAGTACATATGGGCTTCTCACGCCACATTGCGGAGAGGCTGGTTTTGCAGACCATTGACGGCTCGGTGGCTGTCGCGCGGGAGGCAAAACGACATCCGGCAGAGTTGCGAAATCAGGTTACTTCGCCTGGTGGCACCGCCGCTGAGGCGCTGTACCAGTTGGAAAAAGGGGGACTACGCACGATAGTCTCCCGGGCTATTTGGGCAGCTTATCAGAAATCAAAGCTGTTAGGCGATCTCGGCGAGAAAGAATCACAGGAACAAGGATATTCATGATTAGTTATTTAGTGACATTTACTAACCTCTTTTTTACTGTTTTAGACTGGTTGATCATCATCAGGATACTCTTGAGTTGGTTTCCCAACATCGATCCTTACAACCCGTTGGTGATGATATTGCGGCAGATTACCGATCCGCTCTTAGAGCCGGCCCGCCGGGTTATTCCGCCGCTAGGCATGTTTGATATTTCTCCCATTGTTGTCCTCCTGGTCCTTGACTTGATCATCCGCCCTTTGGTGGTCAACTTTCTATTACTGTTGGCATAAAATAGCAGCTGGGAGGTCTGTTTATGGCCGGATGGTTGTCAGATATCAAAGAAGGGGTACGTTTGCAGATTCGGATTGTGCCCAGAGCTAGCAGGAACCAGGTCGACGGTGTGCAAGGAGCGTCACTAAAGATTCGCCTGACAGCTCCCCCGGTTGAGGGAGCAGCGAACAAGGCGCTGATGGCCTTTTTGGCGAAAAAATTGGGCGTTCCCAAAAGGACTATTTACTTAGTGAGGGGCGAGCACAGACGCACAAAGCAGATTGTGGTGGAGGGTATATCCGCCGCTGAGGTGCAGCGGCGATTACTGTGACGATGGAGTAGCCTTTGCCGATCTTGTTGCAATGTTAACTGCACCCTGATTTCTAATTTGGGGATTTGCAAGGAAGGAGAAGAAAATGCGCAGGGTTATTATTTTGTTCACCGGACTAACACTGTTGTTGATATTGGCCGCTTGCAGCAACGCTGGCAAACAAGTGGCACCGACGGTGACGGTGGTTGCTGTCACTTTGCCCGTGGAGACGGTCCAGTCGCACGTCGCAGTACCCACTTTCACGCCGACGCTGGTAGGGTCGCCGGTAGAGGCAAGCGCTACTACCTCAGCGTCGAAACCGACATCTCCATTGCCGCCTTCGACTGTGGCAATGCCGACTTTCCCGCAACCTCATGAGCGCGTGCAAGCCATGCAGGCAGACTTAGCAAAGCGGGTAGGATTAGACATCACCCAGGTTCAATATGAAAAAATTGTAACCGGATCGTTGCCGGAAGGCGCTAAATGCTTGCGGAATGTTTTGCCTATTGCTCCCTTTGGGATGAAAGAAGGAATCCAGTTCCGCGCCGGGAAGGTCCACTATCTCTATTTTAGCAACGGAGAACAGGTGCAGCTTTGCGTGCTACCGGCCGAAGGAAAGGACACAGGGGGGATGAACATGAAAACGATGGATGCCACGCAAAAAGAGCAAATACTTGACATGGCCCGGCGAGATTTAAGCCAACGATTGGGAGTCGCCCTGGACAAAATTGAAGTTGTTTCGACTATGCCAGTGCAATGGTCGGATGCCAGCTTAGGTTGCCCGCAACCAGGCCAGATGTATGCTCAGGTTATCACGCCGGGGTTGCAAATAGTGCTCAAAGTCAATGGCAAGAGTTACGAATACCACACCAGTTATACCAGTGTGGTGTTATGTAAATGACAGTTAATCCTGAGAATGGCTGTCGTCTGTACAAGAGGCATAAATCATACCAATGGCGTACTGGAATTTGGCGAAAATCCATTTTGCCGTTCAACAAGGCAGTTTTAACCACAGATTACACAGATTGAACAGATCACACTGATTCTTCCCCCAAATTCTGTGAAAATCTGTGTTAATCTGGGGCTAAAAACAAAAACGCCAATGGCCAGTGATGTAAAAGGAGGCATGTCAATGAGCGGAGAAGGCTTGCAAGGGAAATGGGCGTTGATTTTGGGAGCTTCCAGTGGTTTCGGAGCGGCTACGTCTCGGGCGTTGGCTAAAGCCGGGATGAATATTTTCGGCGTGCATTTGGACATGAAATCTACTTTGCCGCGAGCTAAAGAAGTGATGGCGGATATTGAAGCTGCTGGCGGCAAAGCGATTTTCTTCAATACGAATGCCGCTGATGCTCGTAAGCGAGCTCGGGTGATCAAGAAGATCGAAGAGACGCTGGCTGAAGGGGAATATTTGCACCTTTTGATGCATTCTCTGGCTTTTGGCACTTTGCTACCACTCATCGATGATGACCCGGAGAAGTGCATCAGCAAGGCGCAGATGGATATGACTTCCGATGTTATGGCCCACAGCTTGGTTTACTGGACGCAGGACTTGTGGCGCGCCCGCCTATTGGGGGAAGGCAGCCGCATTTTCGCTATGACCAGCGCCGGTTCGCACCGGGTGGTGCCTACGTATGGCGCCGTTTCTGCCGCCAAAGCAGCTTTGGAATCTCACACCCGACAGTTGGCGTTAGAATTAGGCCCTTACGGCATTAACGTCAATTGCATCCAGGCTGGAGTAACCAATACGCCGGCGCTGCGGGTTATTCCCGGTCATGAAATTCTCATCGAAGAGACGTTAAAGCGCAATCCACGGGGACGCATGACCGTGCCGGCGGATGTTGCAAACACTATCGTTGCTCTCAGCCAGCCATCAGTTTCCTTTATTAGTGGCACAATTATCCGTGTGGATGGCGGCGAGGACGTGGTCGGCTAAAAGCTATGGGGAGGCAATTTGCGGTCCATCGTCGAGTCCCGGCCTGTCCGGGTTAGTACCTTAGCGACGAATTTCTTGTCCGTCGTGCAAGAAAATGAACCATGGACTAACACGGATTTTCCTTTGGTCAAGACGAACGGCTGAGTTGTCCACAGTTCGCACGACGGCGGTTTGCAAGAACGAGCTTACGTAGGTAATGATGGATTGGCGTCGCTTTTTTTACCACTGGCTCTACGAACTACGTCAGTGGAGTTGCCTAAGCCGCCCGCTGTTCTGGTGGCTGTTGGCCGTACTTTGGGCTGCCGTGCTGGTATTGCTCCTTTGGCGGCCACGCCGATGGTTGCCGGCAACCATCGGCGTGCTATTTTTCTGGGCGTTGCTGCTCTCGTTGAATATGGTGGCGCGGCGACAGGCTTACCTTTCCTGGGAAGCAGAGAACGTCCCTGAGCCGGAACCGGCTCCATTTTTCCCAGAGCAGCGGGTTGATTTGCGCACCACTGGCCTTTTCAGCGTTGGGGGTAAGAAGAAGTATTTCCGCGCCCTGCCTGGCTTTTTCGAGACATTTGTTACCCGGGAGCATGTGATCGTGGGGAGGGTGGTGGACCGGCGCTTTTTGTGGCTGCACCGGGCCCGGTCGGAGGATGTGGGGTTGTGGTATAGTTTCCTTCAACCCCAGAATTTGCAGGCTGTGCGCCCCGGGGTCGTTTACGTTGCCCGTCATGCATATCCCGCCCTGGAAGTGGTTCACCGGGGTGAAAATGGGGTATTGAAATACTACTTGTTCTTTGAACATGCTCAGGCTCGCCAACTGGTCTGGGCTGACCTTTTGGCCGATCTGGCGTAACAACTCTGCGGAGGAGGACATCGCCCGGTCGAGATGTCGGACACATAGGTATTAGCCCTGGCACAACGTGAGTTACTTAGTTGTTGCTCGTCATGCGTCACAGCGTTGGCTTTAGCACCGGCAGACATTTAATAGGTACAAAAGGTAAATCCCCTTCACCTCAGTTCAATGGCGTCTTCCGGGCATTGTAGTACACAAGCACCACAGGCAATACAACGTTCCTGGTCGTGGAAAATTACCTTGTGGTTTTCGTAATCGGGCGTCCAACAGTCCACAGGACAAACCTCATAGCATTGATAGACACCGGTGCACTTCTGGGGGTCAAAGTGGATCTGTAAGTTTCGCAATGTGCGGGCAATGTGCCACTGTTCCACCAGAGAAGAGTAGATAGAAGGATTGCGTGTAACCATGGGGCGATTACCTCCAATGCAAAGCCAAAGGCACCAACCAGTAAAGCAAGCCCAGGAAAACGCCAACGACGGCCTCCCATTTCCAATTAGCCTGCTCCCCGCGCATCAATGGAGACATGCCTTGCAATTCTGCTCCTGTAAAAACTGAAAGCCCACTCAGGCCTATCATCCAGGCAAAGAGGTGCGGGAGCAAAAAGTGTGCCCAAGTTATAGTGTAGATTGCAAGCCCTGCAATGGCGATTAGCATCAGAGGAACACTTTTGTAGAGCCCGTCGCGTCCGGGTAACCAGGGATGCACGACTGCGTAGAAATACGAGAGACCTACCATGGCAGCAGTTACTGGCCAGAACAGATGCCGCCACAAAATGAACAGCGGTAGGATGATTAATAAGCCGTAGAAGCCTAACGTCACTGTTACCATCTCCAGGCGGTCTTTGAGAGGAAAATAAACCGATCGCATGGCGTCTGTCTTCTGATGGTGCGTGGCTAAATAGGCAGGGATATCCTTCCCTCTCACCGGGCCCCAGTGTACTCCCCACCCAGTCTCGCGGCGAATTTTCCAGCCATCTACACCATTGGCACATAATTGAGGCAAAATCAGGGAGTGGTGATCGACGATGAGCTCCAGGTGAGAAGACTTCATAGCGGCAATCACTTTCTCCGCCGTGAAATAGCCACCTCCGGCTGCACACCATACATTGATACCCGCCGAATCTGCCACCAATAGCCAGACATCCACTTTGCCGTCAATAGCCTTAAGTAAGCGTCGCACCGTCAGGTCGAAATTTCCCGTTACCAGTACTGAAGACTGCCGGTTAGGATTGCCTATCATGTACAGGCCGGGCCGTACTTTCGGATAGGGCGGGATAATGCGGAAGAACAAGCCCCACAGGTCGGTGAGCAAAGTGCGAGGAGTCACGCGGTAATGCAACCGTTGGTAGTGCTGGGGTACGTACTGGCCGTCGGAGACAGGACAAGCCTCATAAAAGACCAGGCTGCCCCCCAAAAAGGCCTCTACGGGGTGAACGTCAAAGCCTGTTTGCGATAGCAGAGCATCAAAATCACGCAGAGCCGTCGTGGTGGTGCGGGTAAGCAGCCAGGTGAGTAGAACGAGCGGGAGCCGAATCAGATAGAATATGAGCTGGGCTGATAGACGCCGGGGAAGAGTTTCGTCGGCGATAAGCAAACGCCCGCCTGGAGCCAGGAGACGCGAGCAAGCTTCCAGCACGTAACGCTGCTCATCAGGCGATAGCTCGCTTAATACCAGGGTGGAGACAATCAGGTCGAAAGAATTCGGCGGAAAGCGCTCACCAATCAGGGAAGCATCCATAAACTTCAGGGTGATCTGGCCTGATAGTTCCTTGGCTTCGATTTCCTTCCGGGCCTCGGCTAACATGGCAGGAGAAGCGTCTATTGCGGTCACGAGGCCACCTTGTCTGGCCATCATTATAGTCAGAGTGCCAGTGCCGCATCCAATCTCTAGGACACGAGTCCCTTTACGCACATATTCGCGTACAATTGTTTCTTTGATCCGTCGCAGTCGCCCCAGTGTGAGTAATCGGATACCGCGGTCATAGTCTTTGGGAGTGGTTTCCAGCCATTTCATAAAAACAGTGGCCATACAATGACCCTCGCTCAGGGGAAAATGATCCTGTGTGCTATGTGTAAGTATCACCCCCCTTGACGCTACATCTGAACAAGAGGAGAGAACCGCGACATACGAATATAATCAACTGTTGATTGACGTTCCGAGCATATTATAACACAGATTCCAATAACCTCCTCCAGCTTACCTGCCGGGGGGAAGTTACTGGTGCCGTGTTGGGGTGTGATGTTGACGTTCACCTTTGCCTGTTCGCCGCTTTCATGATAAAAATAGTCTGTTAGTATCCTGTTACGACCAATTGCTTAGATAGGTGGTTCTATTGCTATATCTGATTTTATCGCTGATATTACGGTGTAACTGGCGAAGTGCTAAGAGGCACGTGGCTCCGATTCCGGCTGGAAGCACCTCCTGCCGAGGAGCCAGCACCGTTGATGGCATCGCTGGGATAAACAAAGGGACGAGCTCTCTGGCTCGCCCCTTTTTGCATTCTGTTCCTTGATTGGCATCTTACCAGTGAAATCCTTGTGTATGGTGCCAGAAAATGAACCGCAGGTTACGTAGATTACATGGGTTACATAAATTGATAGTCTCCCTATTGGGTGTTGCTGGAGGCCCGGCAGTTGGAAACTGCGGGCAACATCTGCGAAGT
>WFQT01000035.1 GCA_015486895.1 Anaerolineae bacterium | reverse complement strand
TTGTATGACACTACAACTGCCCAATGAGGAAAAACAAGCATTGCTGGCCATTGATGATTTGGAAACTATGCTGCTCAAAGAGCGAGAAGTTCTACGGCGTGAAATTGCACTTTTGCCATATCTCGCCCGCCGAACGTTAGACGATCAGACGGACAGCTTTCTAACGCCACCGTCGCTAAACTAAATGGAGAAACAGATGACTGAGCCCACACAGGAAATGATACCACTCTTTTTACAAGCAGCCATCCAGGATTTCTTTGAAATTCATCAGATCAGCAAAAAAGATAACAGCTTCATCTTTCAGGGCCGCCTGTTGCAGGACTCAGAGCGCGCTTATGCTCTGGCCGCTGAGCGCTTTGCCGACTTTCATTACACCCCCTTGCTGCGACGAGAAGGCGAAGAGGACTTGCTTTTTGCCATGCCGGGGTTGATTACACCCCGAGCGACAAATACGCGCATCAATCTCATTCTCCTGATTTTGACGGTCCTTTCCACTCTTTGGGCGGGCGGACAGTTCAGCTTTTACGAATCGCACACTTTTGCAGAACGAATTTGGCACGGCCTTCCTTTCGCCGTTAGTCTATTGCTCATTTTAGGCGTGCACGAGATGGGACACTACCTACTGGGTCGCCATCACAAGGTAGATGTCACTCTACCGTACTTCATCCCGGTACCTTTTGGGTTGGGCACGTTTGGCGCTTTCATCCAAATGCGGTCACCGGTGAGGAACAAGAAAGCACTCTTTGATGTGGGTGTGGCTGGACCGTTGGCAGGTTTCGCAATTGCACTTCCTTTACTGATTGTTGGCTTGCTACTCAGCCCTATTGTTCTTTACAATGGCCCTGACCTGGCTTCTTCACTGCTGGTACGCGGCTTCGAGAATTTGTTGCGCCCTCACCCGCCCGGGTATGTTGTTATGATGCACCCTATCGCTTTGGCCGCCTATGTGGGGATGTGGGTCACGGCTATGAACCTGATCCCCGGTGGGCAGTTAGATGGTGGCCATTTGATGTATGCAGTGGCTGGACGCTGGACCCGCTGGACCAATGTAGGCATATTGGCGATCGTGATGGTATTGGGGGCGCTGGCGTGGAGCGGATGGTACATCTGGGGGCTATTTATCCTCTTGAGCGGCTTGCAACATCCACCGCCATTGGATGACATCACCCGGCTGGATGGTAGGCGCATCGCCGTGGCCGTGCTGGCTTTGTTGATTTTCGCCTTGACTTTTTCGCCGACGATTTTTTAGTACGCATCGAGCTGCGGTCAAGCGTGTTATTAACGCCAGAAGGTAACTGCTTCGAAAATAGAACGCTGATGACGCAGATGAGCGCTGATTTCTGCAGATTCCTAAAAATCATCTGTGTTAATCTGTAAGATCAGCGCAATCAGCGTTTTTATTTTCATCGTTATGCGGTGAGCTATCGCTCATCGCGACTGTTCAGGCTGTCCGTCAGACAGTGTGCATATCACTACAGAGGGCACCAAGGATGCAAAGAACGGGAGAAGACAAGCAAATCTCTATGCTCCTTGCGTCCTCGGCAGTTTAATTCATTGTGGTGGCTGAACGGTTGCGCCCGAAAACGGTGAACAGCAACACACTTTCTGTCTGCCAGAGCTTGGCAAAGCCTACCACCATTTACCCCCTGAAGGGACGGAGAGAATAAATGACGCATTATTCGCACATCATCGGCTGGGGAAAATACGTGCCGCCGGACATTCTTACGAATTTTGATCTGGAAAAAATGGTGGACACTACTGATGAGTGGATTCGTACTCGGACTGGTGTCAGAGAGCGTCGGATCCTTAAGGACCCGGAGGAGAGTACTGCCACTATGGCGACCAGAGCGGCCCGGGATGCTTTGGCCAAGGCCAGGGTGGATCCGGATGATCTTGATCTCATTATCGTTGCTTCTTCCTCACCTGATTATGCCTTCCCGGCAACAGCTTGCTTAGTGCAGGATGCGCTGGGTGCCAGTCACGCCGGCGCTTACGACCTGAGCGCTGCTTGTTCCGGCTTCGTTTATGGATTAGCTATGGCCCACGGCCAAATCGTAGCCGGGTTAGCAAACACGGTGCTGGTCATTGGGTCAGAAACTCTCTCCCGGTTAATAGATTGGAGTGACCGCAATACCTGTGTGCTCTTTGGGGACGGCGCTGGTGCTGTTGTGGTGCAAGGCAGCGATCAGCCGGGGGGATTTTTGACCGCGGAGTTAGGTTCTGATGGCTCCGGCGGTGACCTTCTCATCGTTCCTGCCAGCGGAACGCGCCACCCGACTACCATGAAGACAGTAGCTAACGGCGATCACTACATCAAAATGGGCGGCAGGGAAGTGTTCCGCTTCGCCGTGCGGGTCATGGCCGACGCGACTCGACGCGTGGTCGCACAAGCCGGCTTGGCATTGGAAGACATAGATTGGATTATTCCTCACCAAGCTAACGTGCGCATTATCCAGTCTTCAATCGTGAAGCATCTTAAATTCCCTGCCGAACGGGTTTATATGAACTTAGATCGTTATGGGAACACATCCACTGCTTCGATTCCTTTGGCCTTAGTGGACGCTATTGAGGAGAAAAAACTTAAACCAGGGGACAACATCGTCTTCGTTGGTTTCGGTGGTGGCTTGACCTGGGCAGCTGCAGTCGTACAATGGGGCGTTCCGGTGCCAAAACCGCCGTTGTCATTCCAAAAGCAGATGGACTTGGCGATCCACTACCGTTGGGCAGCAATACAATCCTTTATCCGTCGCTGGCGACGACGTATTCTTGGCTTTTTCCTCGGCTCACCGGATACAGAGACTACCACGGAGAAAGTCTCTTCGCAACTGGATAAAGTGGGTGATCAAGTTGCCAAAGTGAGCAGGCAGATACACAAGGGAGAGGAAATGAATAATCAACAGGAAAGCAACAATGAGGAGGAATGATGAAAATTGCAGCCATCACTGATGATGGTATCACTATCAGCCAGCATTTTGGACGGGCACGTTATTATGCCGTTTTGACGATCCAGGAGGGCGTGGTCATCAAAGCAGAGACGCGACCAAAAGTAGGGCATGAATCTTTTCGCCAGGTAGGCAATTCCGGCCCTCAAATGGTCAGTTATGATCATCAGGAAGATCACAACCACGAAACAGGAGGGCGACATGGCTATGGTGCCGGTGCTGCCCTCCGTCATAATTCCATGGCTGAGGCCATTCTGGACTGTGATGTGCTCCTTTGTCAAGGCATGGGATACGGCGCCTATGAAGCCATGACCGAGGCCGGCATCCGGCCGGTGATTACCGATATTTCCCTTATCGAGAACGCGGTGGAGGCATATCTCGCCGGAGAACTGGTGAACCACACCGAATACTTGCATTAACACTTAGTACTGGGGCCTGGCGAAAATAGCGTTTTAGGCTCGATCAGGCTATCTTCGCTGCAGAAGTCGAACGTCTTATGGCTTGCAGGGTATCGCGACACTATAAAATTGCGCCGACTTGCGCCTGAGGGCGAATGATTCACCCCTACGCCCGCCGTCAGGTAATGTTGTTGCGCATTCCGGCCGCGGTTGAAACTGCACCTGCGAAACGAAGACGTTCAACTTCTCACAGAAGTTGAACGTCTCACAGCCATACTGCTCCTCATGCCGGAGGCAATTCTACCCAGAAACGGCTTCCTTTTCCTACCTCTGACTCCACGCCAACGCGTCCTCCCATCCGTTCCACGCCCTTCTTTACCGAGGCCAAGCCGATGCCGGTGCCGGGGTATTCCTCTTGACGGTGCAAGCGCTCAAAAACACGGAAGATACGCTCCTGGTGCTCCAGCGGAATGCCAATGCCGTTATCCTCTACCCAAAGTCGCACCTGCCCGCCTATCTTCTCCGTCCAGATGCGTACCCGGGGCTGCCCGCCTGGTGGGCCAAATTTCAACGCATTCTCTACCAAGTTGAGCACTACTTGTTCTAACGTCGTTTCGTGCCCCAGCACTGAGAGCAACGGTTGCTGAACGTCCACTGTAGCATGCTTGGCCTGAATTTCACCGTCGAGATCCAGGAGCACGCGTTGCGTAACTGTCATTAAGTCAAGGGGCTGAATGGGTAGCTCCTCGCGGGCTAAACGACTATAAGCCAGCAAATCCACGATAAGTTGATCCATGCGCTGGGCGGCATTCAAAATCCGCTGCAAGTAATCTTGCCCGGCTGGGTCTAACTTTGCAGCATTGTCCTCCCATAAGAACTCGGCAAAGCCCTGAATAGCCCGCAGCGGTGCCCGTAAGTCATGAGAAGCGGTATAAGTGAATTCTTCCAGAACTGCATTGGTGTCTTGTAGCCGTTTGGTCATGATTGTCGCTTGCCGATAAGCTGTTTGTACATCATATAACAACTTAATCATTCCTTGGTTAAGTTGCTCTACCTCTACCACGCGGTTTTTCAGCGCGATCGTCTGCTCTGTGACTCGTTCTTCCAGTTGAGCCGCCTGTTGGCGCAACTGCTCGTAAAGCTTGGCGTTAGCAATTGCCTGCGCTGCTTGCTGGGCGAAGATCTGCACGACCTCTGCTTCCTCGGCACCATAGGCATCGAACTGCCGGCTATCTAAAGTCAGTACTCCGATCACCTCACCTTGCCCTATCAACGGCACGCCTAACCAACCATGTACGTAGTCGGTGCCGCCGTACTTGTGGAATATAGGATTTGCCTGAGCATCGGCTAACCAAAGGGGACGCTGAGTTTGTTTTATCGTGTGGAAAAGTTCATCCTCCTCAAGGGGCAAGAGATAGTCCAGGATTTGGTCCGGCCGGGGGAAACCATGCCCGGCAACTACCCGCAAGCCCTTTTCTTCGCGTAACAGGATGGCAGTGCTATCGTAGGGAACGACAGAAGCGAGACGGGTCAGTATCAGATCTAAAAGCGGCTTTAGTTCCAGCGTCGATCCTAAGGCAATAGCAATCCCTTGCAGCGTCTCTGCTGTTTGACGTCGTTTTGCTTCCTTTTCAAACAAGTCCCCTCGCTGAAAGGCAATGGCTACTAAGTTCGCAAACGCCTGGAAAGTCGGCAATGTCTCTTCGCTGAAATAAGCTGGCTGTTCGCTATAAAGGTTGATCGTGCCTAATACCTTTTCACCATAGAGCAGCGGCAGCGCTAAAGAGGAACGATAGCCACGAGATAGAGCGGCAGCGCGCCACGGTTCATAAGCAGGATCAGTGTCAATGTAATTCTGTGCCACTGGCTTTTTCTCGCGGATGGCCACCCCGGTAGGCCCCTGGCCGGTAGCCATATCTCCCCAGGTCACGTGGATAGATTGTGTATAACCTTCTTCAGCCCCGGCGATGGCCACAGGGTACACTTTGAAGTCGCCGGGCCGCACTACGCCAATCCACGCCATTTTAACGCCAAATTGCTCTACAGCTTCCTGACAAGCTTTCTCCATGGCGTCTTGAGTAGTCGTTATTTCCAGAAGCTGTCGGGAACTGTGAAAGAGTGCCGATAAGTTATTGACAGCTTGTTGCAACTTCGCCTCTGTCTCTTTTAATGGAGTAATGTCAAAAGCTGTGCCTAAGCCAGCGACTTGGCCGCCTAACTGAACAGCATGGGCTACAAAATCAACCCAACGCACGGTGCCATCTTTGCGTAGGAGCTTAATGATGTAATGGTTCGGGACTGTCCCCCCCCGGAGGCGGATTAGGCCGCGTTTTCTGACTAACTGGCGCTGATCGGGATGCACTACATCCCAAAAATGCATGGTGACCAGTTCTTCACGGCTGCAACCGGTGATCTGTTCGGTAGCACGGTTGGCATAAAGAAAATGTTCCCGGTAAACGAAGATGGCTGAGGAGGTCGTTTCCGCCAGTGTGGCCAAAAGGTTCTCCCTGGCAAACTCTCGTTCTACTCCTGCCCCTCTGCTTGGCAAGAGGCGTTGTAGCCAATCAAGCACATTCATCGTCACATTATTCCACAAGTTCACAAGTCTAATCTGTAAATAATATTGGTTTTGCTTTTGTCAGATTCATGTCATTCTACCATGCTGAGCGGCATATGTCTATTAAAGTACTGAAGTCTGGCGAGAATGACGCTTTAGGCTCTACTGCGCTATCTTTACCACAGATTGCACAGATTGCACAGATTAAAAACACAAAAACGGAATCTGTGATTGACAAATCAGGAACCAGGCTGCACGGAATAACACAGATTTTCCTTTGCTTTTCGACCTAGATCTGTGTATTTCTGTGGCTAAAATAAAAACGGTAGAGTATAGTCTAGAAATTATTGCGCTGTGACCTGCACGTGGATTTCTTGCGCCACGGACCAATTGCCGGCAGTGTCCAATGCCAGCACGGCAAGGGTGTGCTTGCCGGCAGTGGCAATCCAGCCCACTTGATAAGGTGCCTGAACGACAGTGCCGATTTCCGTCCCATCTACCCGGAAACGCACCTGAGCAACACCGGCCGGATCCACTGCTTTGGCGGTGATGAGTGTTTTCCCGGCAGTGATGGTTGCACTATCAGTGGGGGATACCCAGGTTACCGTCGGTGGGGTGTGGTCCACTATCACCGGCACTTCGCTTATGGCAGCCGGAGCAGGCATGTTGGAGACATAAACGGCCAACTGCAGGCGGTAGGCCCCATCGGACAGGACGGAAGGATCGATCTGTGCTAAAGTGCCGCCGGTAACCGGTTTCTGACTGGTGAACAATGTCGTCCAAACATTGCCGGTCTGAGGGGCAACGCGGAGCTCATAGCGGTCAAAGGCAGGCGCCCAGGCCTGGCCACGCACTTCCAAGGGGCCGTTGAGCAGAGCGCCGGCTGCCGGGGAAGAGATCGTTGCCTCGGCTGGCACGGTGGTTGCTGTCGGGACCGGCGTAGTTGTTGGCGTGGAGGTAGGCAGAACTTTCACCGCCACCGTCGGCGTAGCGGTAGACGTCGCCGTTGAGGTAGGCGTTTCCTCTACTGTAGGCGTGGCTGTCGGTGTCACAGTCACCGTTGGCGTAGCTAAGAAGTGATTCAGTGTAATGTGTGCTTTGGCCTCATAC
>WFQT01000034.1 GCA_015486895.1 Anaerolineae bacterium | reverse complement strand
GTTCCGGAATGCCGAGGAAATCCGCTAACGCCGTAATGGTGTGGCAACCGGGAGTAGCAACTTTATGCAAAGGCTGTCCTAATCCTTCCGAGGGAGGAGGCGAAAGGGCAACGGCAGCAGTCTCAGTGGCTTCGTAACGACAGCGTGAACAACCCAGCCAGCGGTCAGAGCCTTCCGCCTGGAGCACGAAAAGGGCGACCGCTTTTTCAGCGCCCGGAGAAAGATCAGCTACCGTCCGCAACGGCAACGAGAGTGCCTTCACCAACGACGGCAAGCCCACCTGCCACGCGGCATCATTTCCCAAGGCCGGAGGCAGCAAGGCAGCAAATTGCCAGGCAGTATGAGCGCCGTTCCAGTTCAGATAGGTTAACGAGAGCGGCAATTGCCGGTAGGAGGAGAGTACCGTTCCTACCATAGAGCGCACCTGCCCGGCAAGGGAGGACAACGCCATTGCCGGGGAACCAGGCCAAGTCACACTATTAGCCACGGGTAGCAGGCAATCCGACAAAACAGCCGCCAAACGCTGGTAAAGGAGCACCCCAACCGGGCCGAGCGCTGTTCCTTCTCTCAGAGGCAACCAGTAACCGGCCCGCAGCAGCAACTTTTCCGCCGCGTTACCACCGGCAGCAGGCATTTCCCGCCATGTCCGCTGGAACAGCGTACTCAACCGCTGCATCATCGTGGTGTTAACCTCTCCTCTTTCTCAAAACCTACCGTTTCCGAAACAATATAAAGAGGCCTGTTTTTCACCTCGTCGTAAATGCGACCCAAATACTCCCCGATAATGCCCAAGAAAATCAGTTGCACGCCACCCAAGAAGAGCACCCCCACCAGAGTTGTGGCTTGCCCCTGCAGTGCCTGGTGGCCATACAGCCGCAGGAATACCACCGCAATGATGCTCACCAGACTCACCCCGGCGGTGATAAAACCTAAGTAAGTTGCCATTTGCAAAGGAAAGTAGGAAAAGGAAGTGATGCCGTCCAATGCCAGGCGCAACATCCTGCGGAATGGATAATGTGTCTCCCCGGCGAAGCGCTCTTCCCGCACGTACTCCACCCCTGTCTGCCGGAAGCCGACCCAACTAGAAAGGCCGCGCATGAAACGGTGCTTCTCGCGCATCTTGCCCATCGTCTGCACGACCTTGCGATCCATGAGACGGAAATCGCCAGTGTCCAAGGGAATATCTACGTCAGTAATACGGTATATAATGCGGTAAAAGAGGCTGGCGGTAAACGATTTGAAGAACGTCTCACCTTTACGTTGGGCCCGCACGGCATAGACAACATCATAGCCCTCATGCCATTTGGCGATCAAATCTCGAATCACCTCCGGCGGGTCTTGCAGGTCAGCATCAATGATCACCACCGCATCGCCAACAGCGTAATCCATACCCGCGGAGATAGCTATCTGGTGACCAAAATTGCGCGAGAAATTAATTAGTTTGATGTGCGGGTCCTTTTCGTGCAACTCGCGAACGATCTCGGCCGACTGGTCACGACTACCATCATTGACCATAACAATCTCGTATGGCTCCTGCAGCGACGACATGACTTCGGTCAAGCGCCGGTAAAGTTCCGGCAACACTTCTTTTTCGTTGTACACCGGCACAATAACGGAGTACCGGGACCTTTCTTGGGTCAAAATTGCCTCCTTCCCCCTAACCTGAACAAGCCAGAACCAAAAAGCTCAATGCAAAGGCGCGAAGGGCACGAGGCCCTATGCTACTTCGCGGCCCTGCGTTAAATTTTTGTTTTCTTGTCCAGCGCACAAGAATTTCACTCGTAAGATATTATTAAAGCCCCGGTAGCGTGGCCGGCGAGCGTATATCCCACAAATGGGCACAAGGCCCTATGCTACTTCATCTGCCGTTCCCGGAGTCGACGCCATGCTTTAGTCTCTCTTCAGCGGCAAGAACGGGATCACTTTCCCGGCCAACTTAGACATGGGCATGGTCTGCAGCCAGATTTTACCCGGCCCTCGCAAAGTAGCTAAGAACAACCCTTCGCCACCAAAGAGAACATTGGACACGCCTTTGACCATGCGCACATCGTACTTGACCGAAGGCTGGAACATGGCAACGTGACCGGCGTCCACCCGCAATTCCTCACCTTTCTCCAAGTCCTTTTCGACAATGTCACCATCGAACTCGAGGAAAACGACGCCGGGGCCTGTAATGCGCTGCATAATGAAGCCTTCGCCACCAAAAAAGCCAGTACCCAGCTTCTTGCTGACATGCATATCCAGATCGACGCTTTTCTCGGCGCACATAAAGCCATCCTTTTGCACAATAATGCTTTCACCCACCCCCAATTGCAAGTCCACAATGCGCCCGGGGAACTCGCTGGCAAAAGCTACGGTGCCGGTATTGCCTTTCACAGAATAGTCAGTGATGAAAAGTGACTCTCCGCTTAATTTGCGCTTAAGCATTTTACCCAAACCACCGCCGCTATGAGTCTTCATCTCCACATTGCCGGACATCCAACTCATACCGCCGGACTCGGAGTACACCACATCGCCCTCGTTTAGGGTAATGGTTACCACCGGCAGCACACTCTTACTAATCTCGTAAACTAACGCCATTGCATTTACTCCTTTGTTTGCCTAACCTGGCCGAACCAGAACCAAAAAACTAACCATGGATTACACAGAGTGCCAAGGATTTTTTGTTCATCCACTTTGTGTAACCAGTGGAATCTTTAGTTCATTGTCTGACACAGTGTGCAAGAATTCCCCTGGCAAGATACTAAAAAACCAGAGAACATCCACAAGCCAACAGGATATTATAGCACAAATAACAGGCGGGACGTCATTTTCCGTCGGAAAGGCATCGTAAAAGATACCATCTGAGCCGGCGCCGAAACGATGATCCCGAATCAAGCGGATGTGCGCCGGCGTTAGCGGCAAGATCTTCGCGGTTGCTACCGTTTTCTGCGAATGATACGATAGCACTCTTTCCTCGCTGAGTTTCTGCGAGGGAGCAGCCCGGCTATGTTTGCTCCACACTTTCAGAGCATAGTATAATCATACCTCAGAAGTTAGCAACATGGCAGGAAGCTAACTATCCCATAAGAGGAACGAGGATAGAGAAGAGAAATGTTGAAAACGGATAACTGCGGTGCGCTGCGATTGCGTGATGAGGGCCGAGAAGTTACATTAGCCGGCTGGGTGCACCGCCGCCGCGACCATGGGGGGCTGATCTTCATTGACCTTCGGGATCGCTCCGGCATTGTCCAGACCGTCACCGACTCCCAGGCAGAGCCAGAGGCGCACGCTACCACCAGCCACTTACGCAATGAGTTCGTCGTGCAGATGACGGGCGAAGTCGTCGCCCGGCCGGAGAATTTGCGCAATCCCAACTTGGCAACTGGCAACATTGAAGTCAAAGTGCGACAGGTAAATATCCTAAACCGAGCCAAAACACCGCCGTTCTACATTAACACCGAAAACAACGTAGACGAGAGTCTACGCTTAAAATACCGCTACCTGGACTTGCGCAAAGCCAGAATGCAACACAATATCACCTTGCGCCACGAAATCGTTAAATTCATCCGCGACTTCCTAGACCAAGAAGCCTTCTTAGAAATCGAGACGCCCATTCTGCTAAAGAGCACGCCTGAAGGGGCACGAGACTACGTAGTACCCAGCCGGGTGCACCCCGGCAAGTTCTACGCCCTGCCCCAGTCACCTCAACAGCTCAAACAGTTATTAATGGTGGCCGGCTTTGAGCGCTACTTCCAAATAGCTCGCTGCTTCCGGGACGAAGACTTGCGCGCCGATCGCCAGCCGGAATTCACCCAGTTAGACCTGGAAATGTCTTTTGTAGAGCGAGAGGACATCTTACAGATCACCGAAGCGATGCTAACCACCATGGTAGAAGCGCTAACGCCGGAGAAGAAGCTGCTCCATAAGCCATTCCCCCGGCTCACTTACCAGGAAGCAATGGAGCGCTATGGCAGCGATAAGCCGGATTTGCGCTTCGGCCTACCGTTAGTAAATGTAAGCGACCTTCTCACCGGAACCAACTTCCAAGTTTTCCAAGACGTGCTGGCCGCCGGTGGAGAAATTAAGGCGTTGCGAGGTCCGGAAATGGCCACTTACTCCCGCAAGCAATTGGATGAGCTGAACAACTTCGTCCAGCAGTATGGAGCTCATGGCAGCGCCTGGATTGCTTTGCGACCCACAGGCATCAAATCCTCCATTGGCAAATTCCTAACAGAAGCCACCATCGAGACGATTATCAAACGAACAGATGCAGAGCCGGGCGATCTCATCATCCTACTGGCGGATCAGCCGAGCGTCGTGGCCCAGGCAATGGGCAACCTGCGCTTAGAATTTGGGCAACGCGCCGGTTTAGCAGACGAGAATATTTTTGCCTTCGCCTGGATTCTGGACTTTCCTTTGCTGGAATGGAATGAGGAAGAAGGACGCTGGCAGGCTATGCACCACCCGTTCACGTCGGCCAGGCCAGAAGATTGGGCGTTAGCAGAAAGTAACCCGGGCGCCATGCGAGCACGTGCATACGATGTTGTCTGCAATGGCTTTGAGATCGGCGGTGGCAGCATCCGCATCCACCGTCGCGAAGAACAGCAACGTATGTTCGACTTGCTAGGCATCAGCCGTGAAGAGGCACAAGCCCAATTTGGCCACCTGTTGGAAGCATTCGAGTACGGCGCCCCGCCCCATGGCGGCATTGCCCTGGGTATCGCCCGCCTGGTCATGCTTCTATCCGGCGAACATAACATACGGGAAGTCATCGCTTTCCCCAAAACGGCAGCGGCTGCCGATCTTATGGTCAACGCCCCTTCGCCTATCACCAAGGAACAACTGCAAGAGCTGCATTTACGAATCGTCGCTGACGCAGAACTAAAATAGCGGACCGCTGAAATTCTCGTATACGGTGCCAGAAAATGAACGACAGACATGGCCATTGTGCGTCTGTTATGGACTCCCAGTGGCCGACACGACACACTTTAGCAGACAGAGGTACTCTCAACATTGAAACTGGAGTCTAACAGAAAACCATTTTGTGGCTTAACAAGGCAATTACGACCACAGATTGCCCAGATTACACTGATTTTCAGCCTGATTTTCCCCTAAAATTCTGTGAAAATCTGTGTCTAAAACCAGAAACGCCACTACCAAGACTGAAAATAAATGTTGCCCAACGATGTCAAAAGGAGAGAACCATGTTCAGCAAAAAAGAAAGAAACATCAACGTCATCCTGCGCACCAGGATCGATCCTAAGGTCGCCGCCCAAAAGGCTGAAAAAGCAGGGCTGAAAGTCAAACGCATTTTTTCTTTGCTGCCCGGCATTGCCGTTAGCGGACCGGAAAATGTTGTCAAACGCGTTGAACGAGCCCGTTGGGTACAGAGCATAGAATCTGACAGAACAGTACATGCCATAAAAGGCAAGAGGAAAGGAGATTAACGGTGTGCGCTCAATTTCAACCACAGTTAGCCCGGAAACTAGAACGGCTCGGCGAAGATGAAAAAATACGACTGATCGTGCGTTACAAGCCGGAGCGAATTAGTCGCGGCTCTTTAATGCGCGGCTTCGCGCCCATCCGGGCTTACACTCTCCTACCTATGATGGCATTGGAAGTGAGTGGCCAGATGGCGCACAAACTCGGCGAGGAGGAGAGTATTGATGCCGTTTGGGAAGACCTCCCAGTTCACGCTTTCCTCGATGTCTCGGCAGAGAAAATCCACGCCCCGGCTTTGTGGCAACGCGGCATCACCGGGGCTGGCGTCAAAGTGGCCGTCGTCGACACCGGCATTGGCCAAGGGCACCCCGACTTCGCCGGGCGCATTGCCGCGGCTGCCGATTTCACCGGCAAAGGAAGCCCTCAAGACGGAAATGGCCATGGCACCCACGTAGCCGGCATCATCGCCGGTTCCGGTGCAGCCAGCGGCGGCATCTATCGTGGCATTGCCCCCGACGCCTCCCTGTACATCGCCAAAGTGCTCACTGATAGTGGCAGCGGCCACATGAGCGACGTCATTGCCGGTTTAGAGTGGGCTGTACAACAAGGAGCGCAAGTGGTGAACATCTCCCTTGGAAGCGATGAGCCCTGTGATGGCAGTGACGCTCTTGCTACCGTCTGCGACGAAGTAGTGCATCGCGGTGTGGTAATATGTGCAGCCGCAGGCAACAATGGCCCGGCTATGGGCACCATCGGCTCCCCCGGCTGTGCCCGAGAAGTCATCACCATCGGGGCCAGCACAGACAATGACCAGGTTGCTGTCTATTCTTCCCGTGGGCCCACGAAGGATGGTCGCCATAAGCCGGATTTCTGCTTCCCCGGCAGCGGTATTATCTCTGCCCGGGCGGAAGGCACCAGCTTAGGCACACCTCAAGACCGCTATTACACAGCGGCATCGGGCACCAGCATGGCCACACCGCACTGCAGCGGCTCAGCCGCCCTGCTGCTACAAGCTTACCCGGAAGCCACGCCAGACGAAATCAAAAGGCGGCTGGCCTATCACGCCTTTAATTTAGACGTCCCCCCCAACGTACAAGGCCAAGGGCGCCCTGATCTTGTCGCCGCTTACGAGTACACGCCAGCGGTACAGCCACCACCCGGAACAGGGGAACCGACACCAGAGCCAACGCCGGATAGCGGAGAGGAAAAACCAGGCTGCGCTCTGGGTTTGTTGTCATACTTTCTAAACTCGCTCTTCCGGCGCCAAAAATAACGACCGCAGCGTGACAGACAAATGCCCTAACCATATCAAGGAAGCCAGCCCTGGAACTGCAAAAACTCGGCGACTAAAAGTGGTCTCTGCAAGCTACCAAGTCTGCCCTTGCGGACTAATTTGAGTCACCGGATAGTTGCTTGGCGAACGTAAGCGCGGTTCCCAATCACCAATAGCTGCCAGCCTGATTGGTTACATTTTTCGGCGACTGGGCCCTGGCGTTTTTATTTTAGCCACAGAAAAACATAGAATTGCACAGATTTAGGTCAAAAAGCAAGGAAAAATCCGTGGTAATCCGGTGTAATTTGTGGTGAAGATGGCCTGATCGAGCCTAAAACGTCATTTCCGCCAGACTCCAGTCGGTGAAATAGCCCCCGTCGAAAATTCATTGCCTTTCCCTTTCCAGAACATCTCGAACATGCTAAAATAGTTATGAGTTATGCTCATGATAAATTACCCAGTAAAGTTGAAAACGAACTGTGTCTATACACATACGAAGACCTGATCTACAAGAACTCAATAATTGCTTTGCACTGGACAGCCGCTTCGAGACCCAGTATGTCTGGCAAATGGAGCCACGCGAGATAGAGGATGGCTTCACCGTAACATTTCTCCGTTCGCGGTTACCACGGTTACTGCGCATTGAGTGCCCTGACGTGGAAGACTCCCTCTTCGAACACTATCGAAAAAATCAAGGTGTGTTAGCGGTCGTAGAGGGAAAAGAGGTCATCGGCGTCATAGACGTCACGGTGGAACGGTGGGAACAAGTAGCCTGGCTACACCATATCGTTATCGCCCCAGCCTGGCGGCGGAAAGGGATTGGCAGTCAGTTACTAAACAGAGGCATTCAATGGGCCAAAGAGCAAGGAGCGACACTTATGTTCACCGCTGTGCCCACCAAGGCGTTCCCGGCAACGGAGTTTCTACGCCAGCACAGCTTCCGATTCAGCGGCTACCATGATGACCACTTCAACAACGGAGACATCGCCATATTTCTGACCAGGGAATTACGGTAGAGGAGGCATACCAGCTCATGTCGCTGCAGTGGATTGGCCTCCTTTCCTTTGCGAACCTCCTTTTCTCCTCGGCCCTGATCATCGTTGTTTTTTCGCTCATCATCTACATACTGGCAAATGCTCGCAACGAAGTCACCATGAGCTTTACCATACTGCTGGCCGCCGTCATGGTGGTATACGTCGGCGATGTCGTCGTCCCGTGGGCCACTTCGCAGGTCAGTACGCAACGATGGCTGCGATTACAATGGTTAGGCATTGCTTATGTACCTGCAGCCTATCTTCACATCACCGACGCCATTTTCAAGACGACGTTACCCTCTAGCCAACGCAGAGCAGCGGTCATCGGGAGCTACATTCTCAGTACCTTCTTGGTGACATTGGCAGCCTTTAGCGACTTGCTGGTAGGACCGGTCATCTACCGACCTTTCCTCAGCGTGTTGAAAGCCGGACCGCTGTTCCTGTTTTTCGTCTTCTACTACATCGGTACCGTCACCTACGGCATGTACACAATTTACAAAGGATACGCACACGCCATGACCCCAGTGGCCCGTCGGCGTATCGTTTACTTAGGATTGGCGTTCACAGCGCCGGGCGTAGCCGTTTTCCCCTACTTAGTATTCAGCAACAGCAGTAGCAACGCCTACACCACCGGCTTAGTGTTAACTGTGAACTTAGTAGGAACGTTCATCACCGCCACCATGATCATCCTAATGGCTTATGTTGTCACCTACTATAGCGGCGTAATGCCTGACCGCATGATCCGGCGGAACATGATGCGCTTCCTCTTACGGGGACCAACGTTAGCAGCACTGCTAATCGTGCTGACCCTCACCATCAGTAGGCTACACAAAGTGATGGGCATACCCCGAGATGTACTCTGGGTCTTCGCCTTGGCAACGGCTACCATCATCTTCCAGGGCCTCGTGCACTGGATTGAGCCGATTATAGACCGCCTAATTTACACCCAGGACCGGCAAGAACTGGATTGGTTAGCCGAGCTAAATGAACGGCTGCTCACCACCAGCGACTTGCGCCAGTTCCTCACCAATGTCTTGCTCTACACATGTGAGCAAATGCGCTCCGATAATGGATTCATCGCCGTCGTTGAGGAAGATGAATGGCATGTGGAAGTCACCTATGGCCAGGCAGCCTCAGCGCTCAACTTCCTCACGGCCCACAATTTGGCCCAGGTACTGCCAAAAATCATGCAACCACAAAACACATCACCTTTCCATGACTGCAACGATTTCTGGATTGCCCCCCTCTGGGCACCGGGTAAGAAATTGATAATCGGCCTTTTCGGCATTGCGCCTCCACCCCAAATGGCCGAAGTGAGCCAGGAGATCATTGACCAGGTAGAACCTTATCTGCGCAAAGCAGAAGCTGCTGTTCAGGACCGTTATTTGCAGGTAGGCATTTTCTCTATCGTGGAAGACATCATGCCCACCATAGCCCAGTTGCAGCAAACTCACGGTTTAAGGGGACAACTCGGCTTAGACACCGGCAGCGCCGGCACCATGCCCGCTTCAGAACGACAGCGGGATCTCATCAAGCTGGTTCACGAAGCACTCAGCCATTTCTGGGGCGGTCCCCGGCTACAACAGAGCCCATTGCTGAACTTACGCGCTGTCAACGAGGAAATCGCCAACGGCAAGCATCCCACTCGCGCCCTGCAATCGGTGCTGCTACAAGCCATCGAGCAACTGCGGCCGGAAGGGCAACGACATATGACGACCTCCGAGTGGCTACTGTACAATATCTTGGAACTCAAGTTCATCCAGG
>WFQT01000033.1 GCA_015486895.1 Anaerolineae bacterium | reverse complement strand
GGGCCGGAATCATTCCCCACGTAGAGGTCGCATCGTTTCAAAAGTGCGCTCGACTGCCGCAAGGAAGCTCTTCCAACCACATCGATAACAGGATCGCCTAACTGTTGCCGTAAGGCACATCCCAACGGCTCTTCGCCAGGGCCGCCAACAACCAGAATACGGGCACCATATTGCTTTATCAACCAAGAACCTACTGCCACAAAACGTTCAAGTGGCCACAGGCGGTTCTGCAAACCCGCCCCGGGGCCAAAGGCAATTAACGGTTTGCCGGGATGGACGGCATGAGAGCGCAAAACCTGCGCTGCATATGCGTCATCATCTTCATCTACCCACAGCTCTAACTTATCCTCTTGAACATCCCCCCCGAGGAAGCGCAATATATCTAAGCTACGCGCCACCTCGTGTTTAGTCGTATCATCAAGAATCACGTGGGTTAGCAAGCGATCGTAGCCTGCATTGCGCGCTTGTTTCTCCTCAAGGACTTTTTCGGAGTATCCTACCCGCCAATTGGCCCCGCTGAAGTAAGCAACAAAAGTCGCGTGATAGAAATCGACAGCCCAACGCGGGACAATAGCCAAGTCAAACCGCCGCTTTAACAAATGCTGCCAAGCCAGTTTCAACGCTCGCCGGTGACGCCGGTATCTCCGTACAACATGTGATTCTCCGCCGACGTCCCAATCGTAGGTCAGTACTTCATTTACGTAAGGACAAAGCGCTATCAAGTCGTAAACCAACGGTCGGACAACCAGAGATATCCAAGCTTCCGGCAGATTCCGCCGCAACTCACGCAAAAATGGGATCGTCAGGATCACGTCGCCAATGGAATCTGTCCGCACCACCAAAACACGCTTCACCTTGGCAAGATCAAGGTCTCCCTCCCGACGCCGTAATCCAAAAAGGTGGAAGAAAGGTTCCCCCAGCGCATACGCAAACTCCGGCGAAGTCAATGGCCCCAAAGGGTTTCTGATCACTCCCAACGAGTCATCCTTTGTACACGGGGCTCATCACAATTGATGTTCCGCAATAGCCCATGCGACTAAATCATCATAACGCTGCCGAGTAACAGATTGCAGGGTAAGCAAACGCTCTTGTTCTTGCCTTTGTTGTGACAGAATGCCTTCAAGCTTCTCTTCCAGCAAACCAGGCGTTGTATCTTTAACGTATAGTGCCGGTATACCCAACTCTCTAACCATTAAAAGCCGAGAATCGGTACCGACAGCAATAGAGGGAATCCCTAAGCCCGCCAACGCAACTGATGCATGCATCCGGTTACAGATAGCACCTTTGGCAAAAGCAGCATACTCAAAATACTGTTGGGGATTTTTTGGCCAAAGGCGAGGAACTGTAGCATCAATGTCTTGGGCCAACTGGCATTCATCTGCACTATGGCAGAGGAACACAACTTTATGACGCGTCTTCAGACGCTTTATGACCTGAATTATCGTTTGCTTCCACCTCTTTACGTTGATGCCCTGTCCCCATTCAAAGTGTCCTCCACCTTTCATATAATTGATAAAGACCACACCGTCATCGCGGGGATTAAATGTTCTATAATGTAATGGGGCGAGAAAGGCTGTACAAGGCAGCAGTGGAACTTGTTCGCCCAAGGATAAACATAATTGTTGAGCTAAAGTGTCGCGTACTGTAGTTAGTCGACAGAAATCAAGTATCTTACGCAGATATGATGCATCCAGTGGCTCGGTAATCGCATCCGGCATATGCTCCCAAGGGTAAGCCGATCCAGCAGCTAAATTCACCACTGGGATGCGTTGCGATAGTCGACCGATTACACGATACCATAAAGGTTCAACCCACTCGGCACCATGGCATCCTGGCCAAAGCACAGGCGCTCCGCACTGAACGACCAAATTACAGCGATCGAAATAACTATGGCCCAGCTTAGCTGCCAGTTGCTCGAAACGTTTGACAAGAGGAGTGAGCCTGGTTCGACCGCGGGGCAAATAGCGTACCCATTCGGCAAGACGCATTGGATGCCAGCGAGGATACACGGTAAGAGGATAGTGCTTATTGACCAGTGAAAACCGTAAGTCATGCCCTGGAAATACATCCTGTAGAACTAGGCGAATACCTTCGCGAATTAGGTCATCACCGATGTTGGTGTTGAGAGTTGTAATGAGGCCAATATGCATCTAAACTCAAACCGACCAGTGGACTTCGGGGGCGTTTTCCAAGAGTTGCCATGTCTGGTCCACTAAGCACACATCTTTCAATCCGACCACATTGCGGCCCGTTCCATAATAATTCCCTGGTCCCACCGTAAATGAATATGCTCCGGTCCAGTGGTCCAACAGCTCAACCCCATTATCAAGCGATGCATGCAATCGATACCTTCGTGCTGACAAAGGTAACTTCCCCAGCTGGCAGCCAACGTATCCGCGTAGTGGCAATTGAATAAAAAGGGCATTGGTGAGAGAACTATCAAACTGAGTAAGAGGTTGTCCAACGTTATTATACACAGTCAGTTTGAAAGTAGGGTGGTTTAATGGTATTTGTGATTCATAGCCAATGACTATCATGACCTCTTGCCCCGATAATACTTGTTGTAAAGGCAGACCGTCAGACGTTGCCAGGTATATGTAATTGATTTTAGCCCTACCGGACCCCCCTCGATCAACACGGTTTTGGAGGGAATAATCGGCAATATCGTAAAGTGACGACAAGTATTGCTGAATCACTACCGGCGTTTGCCCTATATCAACGACTTTTCCCTGTTCCAGGAAAACAGTTGTTTCACAGAGCGCGTCAATGGCTCCCATATTGTGGCTAACCAAGAGAACAGTACGGCCGCTCTTAGCCACATCCCCCATCTTCCCCAAACACTTTTTCTGAAATGCAACATCACCCACTGCCAGCACTTCATCAACTAATAAAATCTCCGGCTCCAGATGGGCGGCCACAGCGAAGGCCAAGCGCACATACATGCCGCTGGAGTAATGCTTTACCGGCGTGTCGATGAACTTTTCAATCTCGGCAAAGGCCACAATTTCATCGAACTTGCGCTCGATCTCTGCTTTTTTCATTCCGAGGATAGCGCCATTCAAGTAAATATTCTCCCGGCCGGTCAACTCCTGGTGGAAACCAGTACCTACTTCCAGCAAAGAGCCCACCCTGCCATAGACCTCGGCCCGACCCCTGGTCGGTTCAGTGATCCGAGAGAGTACTTTCAGCAAAGTGCTCTTGCCAGCACCATTGCGGCCGATGATGCCTACCACCTCCCCCTCATTTACCTCGAAAGAGACATCTTTCAACGCCCAGATTGTTTCATCCAGTTCGGCGGCACCGGTCGCTTGCCCACGAAGTAACTTACGTGCTCGCCGAAAAGGCGCCTGGATTCCCTCAACGAGAGACTCTCGGAGCGTCTTATAGCCAGCTTGAGTGCCGCCAATGTGATACTGCTTACTCAGGTTTTGAACGCGAATCGCCACGTCACTCATAGCTACACAACATCCGCAAAAGTTTTCTCCATGCGCCGGAAGTAGAACGCCCCGCTTACCAGAAGCCCGACTGAAACCAGCGACGAAATGATAATGACCGGCCCCGGCGCTGTATTCACGCCCAACAGTGCCCAGCGGAACCCCTCGATAACGCCGACCATGGGGTTAATCCCGTACAGGGTACGCCACGGCTCGCCGAGAAGACTGCTGGGGTAAGCGATCGGAGTGGCAAACATCCAAGCTTGTACTAAAAACGGCACAGCATAGCGCACATCTCGGAATTGCACATTCATCGCCGTGAACCATAAGCCGACCCCTAACGACGTCACTAAAGCCAACAACAATAAGAGCGGCAGCCAGACAATGTTCCAAGTGGGCAAGGTATCAAAGTAAACCATCATTACCAACAAAACAATGAAAGCTAGTACAAAATCTACTGCCCCTGACAAAATACTGGATATAGGCACCACCAAGCGCGGGAAATATACTTTCTTTATCAGATTAGCACTCGCGACCAGACTGTTAGAAGACTGGGTCAAGCCGTTAGCAAAGAAAGTCCACGGCACCAATGCTGCATAGCTGAAAATCGGATAAGGAATACCGTCGGAGGGTATTTTCGCCAATCTCCCGAAAAACAGGCTGAAGATCACCATGGTGAAAAAAGGCTGGATGATGGCCCATGCTGCCCCCAATATGGTCTGCTTGTAGCGCACTTTGATGTCGCGCCAAGCGAGGAAATAAAGCAATTCGCGATACTCCCACACCTCCTGCAAATTGAGGGCGAGCCATCCCTTGGATGGCTCAACGACAAACGTCGGTTGACGAACCACGCTTGCTGCCGGGGCTGGGTTCTCTCTAACCTCTCCGATCGTCACTATACATTCCCCGGGTATTCCACACTTTCGTACCACTGAATGGTACGCGCTAATCCTTCGGCAAAGGTCGTCGTGGACTGGAATCCGAAGAGGCGTTGGGCTCTACTCGTATCCAGCTTACGCCGCGGCTGGCCGTTTGGCTTGGAAGTGTCCCACTCGATCCGGCCATTGAAGCCCGTTAGCCGGACAATCGTTTCCAGCAAGTCCTTGATGCTGATCTCAAAAGCGCTGCCCAGATTAACCGGCTCGCTATCGTTATAGCGCTCTGTAGCTAATAGGATACCCTCGGCAGCATCCTCAACGTAAAGGAACTCCCGGGTCGGCGAACCATCTCCCCAGGCCACAATATGGTCATCCCCTCGTTCTCTCGCCTCGATACACTTGCGAACCAACGCCGGAATGACGTGAGAGTTTTCCAAATCGAAATTATCTCCCGGCCCGTATAGGTTCACCGGCAACAGGAAAATGGAGTTAAAACCATATTGCTGCCGATAAGCCTGACTTTGCACCAAAAGCATCTTCTTAGCTAACCCGTAGGGGGCGTTAGTTTCTTCCGGATAGCCGTTCCACAGGTCTTCTTCCTTGAACGGCACCGGCGTAAACTTTGGGTAAGCACAAACAGTACCAAGGGCCACGAACTTACCTATCCCTGCCTTCCACGACTCGTGCATCAGCGGCACCCCCATCATGATATTATCGTAGAAGAACTCGGCCGGATGCGCACGATTAGCGCCAATACCGCCAACATGAGCAGCTAAATGGATAATAATCACATCAGAGGGATGCACATGGGGACGTTCAAGAACGTCGTGCAACAAGCGACGCATAGCACTTATGTCACGCAAATCGTAGTCACGGCTCCGCGGGATAATTAATTCTGCCGCTCCTTTCTCCTCTAGCTTCTTCACCACAAAAGAGCCTAAGAAACCGGTACCTCCAGTGACAATCACGCTTTTGTCGCGCCAGAACTCGCGGCTATCAGGCCAAGATACAGTTGATTCGGTCATTATTTTCTCCTTATTGCACAGGGGATGTTACACCCCCCTGAAACCCCCGTAAATGGTCGGCGACGTCGCAGCCGGTCTTCATATTAACGATCAGGTTACCGCCCCGTGATGATGCTTTCTGTTGACAGCGGTAGAGCCAAAGGCCAATAGCATGCCCCTTTGCGACTTTGCATTAGAATTATTTTCAAAGGAATTGACGTGCACACTCTCTGCCCAAACGACTAAGCAACCTGGGTAGAGAGAATAAAATAACGCGCGTCTAACCCTCCGACCGGCTGAACATTTTTCCAGGTCCGGCCTAAGGTTGGAATCCACTCTTATATCATTACTCCCCCGGGAGCAACAGCTACAACCAGACAGGAGCCACTCCGCCATCCACGTGACAACCAAACGGCGAAAGCTACTTATTATAGCATAAGGGCCAAAATGCTACCAAAGGGTAAGCAACACGTCAACTTCGCAGCCGGGAGAAAGTTCACAGGCATGCTAAAGCCCCTAATCTGGGCGAGCCAGAACAGGAAAGCCAATCATAGCTTACAGCGAAGCATTGGACGAAGTGAACCACATCTGGATCTTTGAGCCCCATTTGTCTCTGCGACTGTGCGCCTCGACAGCAAACGGTTGTCTGTGCGATCCGGTCATCATCCAACTCACAGAGCGCAACAGATGCGCTGCCACCACCATTGCGGCCGGCACAGTTCTCTCTGTCCCCAGAGTGCCCAGCGGCAATTCCCTTGCCTCTTTGCTTTAAGTCCCGGTAACAGCGCGACCTCCTTGGTAGTGGGGACCAGGTCGGTCGGGGAGCGCATTGCCAGCATAGTCTTGCCCCGGGAACGGTAAACAACGCCGGTGACATCCCAGCGGCTGCCGGGTATCAGCGATCGCAGCGAGATGCCCAATCCGGTGCGAGCGTAAGCGACGATCTGCCCGCTGGCTGTGGCAAGCCACACATGACGCCCCTTCTTGCGCATTACCATCCCCCGAAGGCGTACTAACCGACCCGTTGGTTGTCGCTGAATATCGTCGTCTGGGGACAAAAAATACGGGACAAGGGGATGGCCATGGGC
>WFQT01000032.1 GCA_015486895.1 Anaerolineae bacterium | reverse complement strand
GAGAGTAAAACCTCCGGCTGATACGCCAGAAAGACGGTTCAGGGCTGGCTTATAAGATTACATCTCTGAGAGTTCGGTGAAGAGGAACTCTCAGAGACATCTCATTATGGGACCGCTTAGTGAGCGTCCAGAAATAATCTTCCGTTGGAAGTTCAACTTCTCGCAGGAGTTGAACTTCTAAACACTTAGGGGTGGCTCAAATGGTAAAGAGGTCTTACGATTGACATCTCTGCATGTTGATGAGAACTGCCTGGCTGTTACAGAGGCCGGCAGGAACATCATTTTGCTTACCGATTGTCGTTCTTTACACAGAAGAGCGTTCATGGGCTTACGGCACACTACAGCGAATGAAAATTTAGCTCCGTGTTTTCTGTGTTCGTCTGTGAGCTATTTTCGGAGAAGGGATTTATCCGGGGGACACCCCCCGGCAGCCCCCCGCTTAGGGGGTGTTATACCTCCCCTGAAACCCCCGTAAATGGCCGGCGACGTCGCAGTCGGTTTTTGCATTACATGGCTGGGTTAACCGCTTAGCGATGATGCTTTATTTTGTATTTATTGCCTTTGCGGCCTTGACGTTAAAGTTATTTTCGAAAGAGTTGCCCTAAGCTGTTGCACATCACATAATGACGAAAGTGATTTTTATATCCTTCCGTGTCTTTCTGTGCCTTTCTGTGGCTATTTTTGAAGCAGCCTCTTAGCGAATCAGCGGCAATCTGCGTGCATTAGCGTCCTATTTTCACGGGAGGATTCAAGCATCGTCGTTGTAAAGTAGGGCGGGTGGGATTCGAACCCACACGGGCTGCTCACCCGGAGGATTTTAAGTCCCCTGCGTCTCCCATTCCGCCACCGCCCCGGGCAATACGCATGATATTTAGCACAGATCTGTCAGATTGTCAAAATCCCAGCAGGGGCGATAAAGAACGCTTGGGGCGTGCTTTGCTGGTGCTCCAATGTGTAGGAGCGCACCCTCGCGATCGCTATTCTCTTTTCCCGCCCCTTAAGCAATGGATGTTGCTCTTCCTGTTGGAATGATTTGTCATGTATGATATCATTAGTATACTCGGTGAAGGTGTTAAAAGAGGAGTCGTGATGCACCGTAAACTGTACGTTACCTTGATGATTCTCCTTATCTCGTTGCTGGTTGGGCACGGGAATGTGTCCGGTCAGCCATATAGAGAACGCCAGCCGACCCCGAGCAGTGACAACTTGTTATGGCAGGCGTATCAGCAAGGCACATTGGATTTGGATCAGTGGTTGCTGTACTACGCCGAAACGTTCGTTGCCCCGGAGAAGTTGCCGGAACAGTACCAAAGCACAACGCCCGGGGCGGACGGCACACCGTTTTTTGTACTGTTGCGCCATTACTGGACGCAACTACAACCGGCTACCCGGCGCCAGATTGCTGCCTTGGGGCTGGCGCCGGCCCAGATTGGTGCCCAGCAACGTCCTACACTAAGTGGCCCGGAAGAGCATTTCGATACGACCCACTTTCGCATTCACTTCACCCGCCAGGGCAAGGATGCAGTGCCGTCAGTCGATGCCAACAGTGATGGTATTCCCGACTACGTAAGCAGCGTGGCAACCATTGCTGAATTCGTCTGGCAACGGGAGATTGAACAATTAGGCTGGGCAGAGCCGCCGGCTGACCACGGCGAAGGTGGTGACCAACGCTACGACATTTATCTCTGCGATATTCGTTATTATGGCTACACCCGGGCCTCCGCTCCTATTGGGGATAATCCTCACACATCGCCGAAGGAAAGTGCTGCTGCCTATAGCTTCCTGGTGTTGGAAAATGATTACGCCGGCTTTGAAGCGACTCCTGAGACGAACCTGAAAGTAACGACAGCCCACGAGTTCAATCATGCCATCCAATATGGTTACGATAGCCAGGAACCGGAGATCTGGCTCTATGAATCGGTAGCTGTTTGGATGGAAGATGAAGTCTACAATGACATCAACGATAACTGGCGCTACCTCAGCGCCTGGTACACCAGGCCGGATGTCTGTTTGCCCTATTACTCTCCAAGTGACGTCCACGTATACGGTGATTGGATTTTCATTCGTTATCTTTCAGAGCGCTATGGCGGCAATCCGGTAGTGCGGGGGATTTGGGAACACGCGGTGCAATTAGACGGTTTACAGGCAGTGGCGGCATCTCTTGCCGATTACGGTTCAAATTTGGATGATGCTTATGCGGCTTTTGCTGTGGCTGCATTGCTGGAACATCGCTGCCCCGTGGGAACACCTTATTGCTTCAGTGAAGCGCCTTTCTCATTCCACGGCATGAACATTACAGCTACGCAGGAGGGGATTATCACCTATAACGGCACCAGAGGGATGCGCTCCCCGGCCAACGGCGTCCAACCCTTTGGCGTAGATTACTGGCAGGTGCGCACCAACATGACTCGGGCAATGACGCTGACCGTCTCTTTTACCGATTCTTCTCCCGCAGCCATTTACCGTGCTCTTTGGGTCACAGATAAGGATGGAGCGGTAGCAGTCAGGCCGTTGACCTTCGCCGGCAGTGTAGGGACGGCGCATGTAGATCCGTCGGATTGGCCCGGGAATCATTATCTCCTGGTAATGGACGAGACAATGACTACCCAGAATAGTTGTGCCTACCATTCGTATCAGGTGTCCTGGGAGCCGGCGCAGGCTTACACCCCGACTCCGACCCCCTCTCTTACGCCAACGGCGACGGCTACAGCGACGCCAACTATGACACCAACGCTGACCCCCACGATCACCCCCACGTTGGGCCCTACGCCGACACCGGTGCGCTACTGCAACGAGTTGTTGCGCAACGGCGACTTTGAATCGGGAAATGAGGCTCCCTGGCAAAGTAACATGTCGTTAATCTCGCCGGTGGCTGCCCAACCACCAAGTGCCTACGGTGCCTGGTTGGGTGGCTACACAAATGCTTACGACTGGCTTTTTCAAAACGTTAATTTGCCGGTAGGGGTGGATCAGCTTTGGGTCCAGTACAACTGGTATGTCAATTCGCAGCTCCCGCGAGGTAGGGTGCCCCGGCATACGCTGCAAGTCGACCTTTACCGCTCATCGGATAGCTTTCGTTTAGCCGAGTTGGCACTGCACTCCGACCAGAACCCATTGAACGTGTGGCAGACGACAAAGATCGACGTGGCCCAATACGCTGGCCAGGCGGTGCAGCTCCGTTTCACCGCTACAACGGACAGTGCCTCCGGCATTACTAGTTTTTTCGTTGACAACGTGCATTTTTGGGCTTGCCGTCATTTTTTCCCCACGCAATTCCTTTACCTGCCATTAGCGGCACACAAATAACGGAAACTTGTAGTGCCGGACTCTGTTGTTTTTATTTAGCCACAGAAAAACACATAATTTCACAGATTGGGGTCGAAAAACAAGGAAAAACCTGTGAGATCGCCCTTACTCCTCGTCCTCTCGCAAGATAGCGTCGTCATTTTCGTCCGTGTAAACCTCACCTCGGCGTGCTGCCTCTTGGGTCGCTAAGCGGCGGCGGCTGAGATAGCGGCGCACCGCTGCCGGGTACCAATCGCTGGTATCTGCAGTCATATTGCGGGCGAAGATGATATAGCCCGTGTGACCGATCATGCGGTCCGCCGGCCGCAGCCGGTCCGGGATCGGCTTGTACCGGCGCAGAAGGATTTCTTGCACCTGCAGGTCTGCGAAACTCAACTGGTAAAGCCGCCGCAAGGCAGCGCTGACCTGATTGGTGGTGGGTAAGAGTATGGCTAACCGTCCTCCGGGGCGTAAAGCTACCTTCACTGCCTCCAGATAGCGCCATGGGGAGCGCAAATCTAAGAAAACGGCGTCAACATTTGTTTCTAACAATCCCCGGCTGATATCTCGGTTATGAAATGTCACATAAGGTTCCAGCCCGATATTGGCAATGTTCTTACGCGCCTTCTGCTGGTGCTCGGCCTGAACTTCGTAGCTATACACCATGCCGGTAGGACGGACAAACCAGGCCAAGGCAGTGGTCATGCCGCCGCTGCCACTGCCAGCTTCGATGACACGGCTTCCAGGCGCTAAGCTCAGTTGGAAGACGATCTGGGCCGCGTCTTTTGGGAAGATGATTTGCGTGCGCCGGCTGATCATCTCGATGATATCCGAGAGGGTCGGCTCCAGGAGCAGAAATGGTGAGCCGAGGTGGGTATAGACAATGCTACCTGCCGGCTTCTGCAAGATGTTGTCATGGGCGATGCGCCCCAAGTTCGTGGACCACTGGTGCCCCGGCTGCACCCGGAGCAAGTAGCGCTTTCCCTTTGGACTGATGAGCAAAACGAGTTTGGTCAGCGGCTGGCTTGTTGCTGGATTCAAAGTATTTATTTCCTTTTTCTGTCTTTACTTGTTGATCACTTTCAAAATGTGGAAATGAGACTTGTACATTTTGAAGGCCATGACTACAAGAAGTAGTTAACTTCAAACGTATAATTTACTGGACTCTGGCGCTTTTATTTTAGCCACAGAAAAACCCAGAACTGCACAGATTTGGGTCGAAAAGCAATGGAAATTCTGTGTTAATCCGTGCAATCTGTGGTGAAGATAGTTAGGAGCAAGCCTAAAACGTCATTTTCGCTAGGCTCCAGTAATTTATGAGAAGTGGTTCTCTTTGTCAAGTGATGCTCTCTTAGACCAGCAATTCCAAATGTGAGGGTTTCCCGAGGATGACACCCGCTAAGATGCTACTCGAACGATCTCCTCGTCCTACTTTCACTCAAGAATAGGTGGTTTCCGGAGGTGGCGATCCTCAGTGATGGATAGATTTAGAATTCCTGCCCAGAGCACTTGACAAAGTGTCGCTGGGAGGCTATACTGTTATTT
>WFQT01000031.1 GCA_015486895.1 Anaerolineae bacterium | reverse complement strand
TGTTACAACTACAAGGGGAGAAAATGTCCAAGTCGGTAGGCAATCTCATTACCGTTGATGACTTCCTGGCAGAACACGAGGCAGACGTTCTGCGCCTGATTATTCTCTCTTCCCATTACCGCAAGCCATTGGCCTTTGGACAACAAGTCGTCGCCGACAACGAGAAAGCATTAGCACGGCTACGTTCAGCGCTCCGGCCTGGCAGGGGGGAGATAGAAGCAGGGCCAGCAGTAGATACATTGCAAAGGCAGATCCAAGCCACAGAGAGTGACTTCATAGAGGCCATGGACGACGACTTCAACAGCGCCGGGGCATTGGGTCATCTTTTCAACTTAGTGAAAGCCATTAACGCCGCCCGCGATGCGGGTGTACATCCAAATATATTGGCGGAAAGCCAAGAGAAATTACGGACGTTAGCTGGTGTCCTCGGGTTTCGTCTCACCCCCGAGGAAAAAGAAGCAGACGCAGCACCGTTCATTGACCTTTTATTGGAAGTACGGCAAGAACTACGGCGCCAAAAACAGTGGGGACTGGCCGATAAAATACGAGAAGGCCTGGTAGAACGCAGTGTTGCAGTGGAAGACAACAGTGGGAGCAGTGGTTGGCGATGGGCCGGGTGAAACGCCCACCAAAAGGGAGCCATCGAGTTCATTACGAATGGCTGTATGGCCGCCATACTGTGGTAGAGGCTTTGCGGGCAGGGCGGCGACGCTTTCACACCTTGCTATTAGCAATAGAGAACCGTCCCCATCCCTTGCTGAGTGAGGCTATCCGGCGAGGGGAAAAGCAAGGACTCGCCGTCAAAAAGGTCCCCCGGGAGCAGATTAAAGCACTCCTGCCGGGAATCAACCACCAGGGCGTGGCATTGAGCGCTTCGCTTTACCCTTACGTACCGCTGGAGACATTGTTAGCCCGGAGCGAAGCCGATCTCCCGCCCCTTTTCCTCCTGCTAGACCACCTGCAGGATACACAAAATGTGGGTACCTTGCTGCGGGCGGCTGAGATCGTTGGCTGTCAGGGAGTGATCTTGCCAAAGCGGCGGTCAGCCGCAGTGACGCCGGCGGCCAGCAATGCTTCCGCCGGCGCTATAGAACATCTATCTATAGCCCAGGTGAGCAGTCTGGACCAGGCTGTGGCTTCTCTGCAGAAAGTGGGAGTTTGGGTGTACGCGCTGGCCGGGGCAAGCAATGCCACATCCGTTTATGACGCCGATTTACGTGGGCCGGTGGCTTTCATCGTAGGGAGTGAAAATCAAGGTGTCGGTGCGCTGCTACGTCGACGGAGCGATGCCGTCTTAGCGTTGCCCATGTGGGGCCGGACCAATTCCCTCAATGCCGCCACCGCAGGAGCAATAGCGCTCTACGAAGCCCGCCGCCAACAACTTGCGGGGAAGCAAATTGACAACCAGGAAGCGGCAGTGCACACAAGCTCTTGAAAATAGGCGCATGATAACTGTTCCCAAAATAGGACGCTGATGACGCAGATTCCTAAAAATTATCTGCGTTAATCTGTAGAATCAGCGCCATCAGCGTTCTTATTTCCATCGTTATGCGGTGTGCAACCGCTCATGGCGACTGCTTCGAAAATAGCCGCAGAACCGCAGGGAAAAAGATCTAACGCCAGGTCGCAAAAGGGCATGCTGTTAGCCCTTAGCTTTAGCGCCGTCGACAGAGGGAATGTCCCTGAAGAGACCGAGGGGGTGCAAAATGAAAATGGAAAACATAAGCTGGCTCGCTTCTGGGTTCTTGTTAGGCTGGTCGCTGCAATGGCTGTTGGGCTATTGGTATTTCAGCCGCCGGGGGAAAAAGCGAGAACAGCCACTGAGTATAGCGCCAAAATCATCGCCGGAGACCGCGGTCGCCGAGCAAAAAGAGGCTGTGTCTGCCAGCGACAAGGAAGCACCTTCACTGGTAACATCCGAACCACCGCCAAGGGCAAGCCGGGCTTTCAACATGTCGGCCCCGGCCATAGAACCTCCCTCGCTAATTGTTCACGGTGACGATCTCTCTCTTATCAGGGGTATTGGCCCCACGTATGCCCTCTATTTGCAAAAAGCAGGAATCACTACCTTCAACAACTTGGCAAAGCAAGATCCCATCTCGCTGGTAGAAACCATGCGCGGGGATGGCATCACCGGCATCGGCGTCAAACTAGTCAGTAACTGGATTCACGCCGCAAAAGAATTAGGCCAAGCCGCTGGAGAAGCCGCTCGCGGTAATGATGACCTGACCCTCATCCACGGCATCGGCCCTGTGTACAGTTTGCGCCTGCAAAAAGCAGGCATCCATTCTTTCCGGGAACTGGCCGGGGCAGCGGTCGAACAGTTAGCCGAAGCAGTACATCCACCAACATGGATGCGAGTCGACTACGAAAGCTGGATCCGGCAAGCGAAAGCACTGGCTGGCCTATTACCAGCCAACGATAAGTGAAAGGGCAGACAAAAATGAACGGCCGACATTGGTGCACTTTCGACTGGGTTAATCTCGCTATTGTGATTATCGGCAGTTTGCTGCTGGTCCTCTGGTTACTAACCCCTCGTCCGCAGGCAACCACCGCCATACCGGCCCTACCGCAATCCCAAGGCCTAGCTGTGACACCCGCTGCCGGAACAGAGCAACAGTACTTGCCGGCGGTGGGTAGCGCCGCTCCCTTGCGCCTTTCCCCAGCACCACCGCACGCCGTGGAACCGCAGGCGGAGCAACAATGGGGTGGGAGCTGCGCCCCTAACGCGACCGTTACCTTGCGAGAAGGAGACCAAGTTTTAGCATCGACACGGTGCAGCGCCGAGGGGAACCTGACCCTCTCCTTCAAGGTAGACCTGGCTCCGGGCGAGCACCAATGGGTACTAGAAGAGGGGACAACGCCGGCACACCGGCTGACCGGCACAATTCTGGTGGACCCCGGCCTCACTGCGCCCACCTGCCACCTCGTTCAGCAGGGAGGAACCTGGCAACTATCAGGCAACGCTTTCCCCGGCACGTTGGTTCGTATCTACGGAGAAAGCGGCCTGCTCGGCAAAACCGTCGCTGATCCAGAGGGACACTGGCGTTGGCAGCCTGAGGGGGCAGAAAATCTCGCCGGGAAGCAGATATATGCCGTAGGGGTAAGCTTGTTAGGTCAGGAAGGCACGCCCTCACCACCGATCACCATCCGGCAGTGAGGCAAAAAACGGCGCCACGGCCACATCTGTCTTGCCATTGCCACGCCCTGGCTCACATGGTGATAGAATAACCGCCATCGAGTTGGATGGTCTGGCCAACAATCATGGCCGCGTCGTCGCTGCAGAGAAAAGCAACAAAGCGGGCTACCTCCTCCGGGGTGACCAATCTCCCCGCAGGAGTCCGTTCCTTCGCCGTGCTAATAATCTTGTCTTTGCTGGGGAAAAAATCCAAAGCTTCCGTTTCCACCACACCAGGAGAAACAGTGTTACAAATGATGCCGTAAGGAGCCAATTCTACCGCTAAATAGCGCACAGCAGCCTCAATAGCAGCTTTTGAAATGCCAACAATGCTGTATTCAGGCAAAACACGAGTGGAGCCGATACTAGAAATAGCAATGATGCGCCCCCATCTATTCTCTTTCATATACTGGGCAGCAGCTTGCCCCCCGAAAAGCACCGAACGAGCATTGACGTTCAAGGTCCATTCCCATGCTTTTACTTCCTGCTCTAACACCGAGCGCAGCACACCGGAGGCTGCATTACCAATGAAGATATCCACACTGCCGAACGTCTCGGCACCTTGCTGTACCAACCTCTGCACTTCTTGCACGTTGCCGACATTAGCCCGAACCACAATAGCTTGGCCGCCAGCATCACGGATCATGGTAGCAGTTTCCTCAGCCGGTTTGCGCCGCCGAAAGAAGTTCACAACAATGTTAGCGCCCCGGCGAGCTAATTCGACAGCGATGGCCCGGCCAATACCCCGGCCACTGCCAGTAACAAGAGCCGTTTTCCCTGCAAGGATCATCATCTATCCTCCTTAAAACAATCCTACATAGGAATGATGCCTCATTGACGACCATTAGCCGTCATTGTACAATACAACCCAAAGCAGCATGCAAAGTCGCGGTCCAAATTTGCCGAAATGCTTGAGTGGTACGGGTAACTCATTCCCATCGGGAAGCTCCAAATCAGGGACTTCCATAAGTGAGAGCCGCCGCTAGCACCTGTATGGGCGGAATGCCTCTCCCACACCAGGTAGGATGTTTGTTTTCGGAATAGTACCTTACCAGTGAAATTATCGTACCCGGTGCAAGAAAATGAACCACACGGTTTACACAGATTCCTCTGTGCAATCTGTGCAATTAGTGGTTAGCTTCTTTGGTTCTGGCTCGGCCAGGTTAGGATGTTTATAGAAATCTGTTCCTTCCGTGACCTGTTTTCGGAATAGATGGAAGTGCCTTCAAACGCCGCCAACACCCAACATGGAGACTACCCATTTCTGGAGTTAATTCTCAATGCTTACTGAACATGAAATGCTGATGATCAATCTCTGCACTTACGGATTACAAACAGGGACATTAGCGCTCATCTTTATCATAGGCTTTCGACGCTGGCGGCGAGAGCGGACAACCTTTGCCTTCTTAGCATTCGCTCCTCTCCTGCCACTTTTGTTAGCCGTTCTCACTCTTTTGGTATTACAGCTCGAGCCAGATTGCCCTGCCGCCTGTAGGCTCTTCGTCTCCTATTTGAGCATGCTCTTCTTCGCAGTCATTGCCTATGCCGTTTGGAATCCTATTCTCTGGCATATCCAGCAACTAAGGAAAGGCATCCACACAGCCGGAGCCGCAATAACAGGGGTTTACTTAGTTTTTATCCTTTTAGCCCATACTTATACCTCCCTCGCCCACCTTGGCAATCGATGGATAATACAAGCCCACCTTTTTGCTTTTCTCTTAGGCTTCATCTTTATTTTGTTCATCACCATGGGGCTATTCTTCATCTGGCAGAAGTCGCACAACTATTATTATTGGATCATCGGTATCACTCTCGCTGTCTGGACAACACTGTTAATACTCCAACTTGCCTTAGCCCCCATTGGGCATTTGCACTATACCATCAGCATTGCGACAAATATACTGGAGACAGCTTTTTACCTCTTGATGCTCTACATTGTCGCCACGCGTAGCAAGCGATACTACCAAAGCATCGAAACATATTTTCGCCAGGCTATGTTGGCACGCCGGGGGCTATACCATCAAATTGACCTCTTGCAAGCAGAACAAGTACAACTGAGTCGCTGGAATGAACAATTAGGGCACCTCTCACTGTTAGGGCTTTCCCTGAACGAGGCCGTCGAGGATATCCCCAAGATGATGCAAATAACAGCCGCGGGTATCGCCACCCTAATTCCTGCCGAAAGGGTTCACGTCTTCTGGATAGAAAAGGAGGACTACGAGCCACTCTCCGGTGATGTGACCATCTCGGCTTGGACACAGGATACACAAAGCGGCAAGGAATACCGCTTTGCGCTAAAAAAGGAACCAGTATTGCAAAAGTTATTGGCCCAGGTAGAGGCTATATCATGGACAGAAGGAGACACCGCCGACCTATTCGCCGGCGAAGAACCTATCTTTCAGGGGAAACGTGTCGCCCGCTTACAGCTTTTCCCACTCGTAGCCAGGGGACGGCCCATCGGGGCCCTCGGTGTAGACTACAGTCGCCCAACGCCGGCCTGGACGCAAAACCAGTTGAGCGAACTGCAAAGCGCCGTCCAGTTGTGCAATAGCGCTTTTGCCAATGCTCGCCTGTTAAAGCTCATCGAGAGCGGCAAGCAGGAATGGCAAGCAGCTTTCGATAGTATTGAGACCTCGATGGTTATTTTAGACTTAGACCTCCGCATACGCCGCGCCAACCAAGCCACCATTCGTCTGCTTAATACCACATACCACGAAATTTTAGGCAAGCCGTGCTACCAAGTCTTTCAGTGTCAAAGCAAGAAAACATGCCCACTGCATGCTCAGTACGAAGCCGGCGGGCCAGAAGCATTGGCCAGGATAGCGGACGGAATCTGGCAAAAACCAGTATTGCTGGACGATTTGGGATTCCCCGGCAGCTACAAACTGCGTATTTCTCCCGTTAGAGATGCCACCGGCAACGTTAAGGGCATTGTACACTCTCTTACCGACATCACCGCCGAGCAGAATTTGCTCCATGAAACACAACGATCCCGTCGGAACCTACAAGATATTATCGATGCCTTAGGCGATCCGTTGCTTGTGACCGACATAGAAAATAGAATCCACCACGCTAACCTGGCAGCCGCACAACTCTTCACGGTAGCTCCAAAGGAAATATCACAACATAACCTTGTGCGTCTAATGCGGCACCGTTTCTCCGATCTTTCCGAGGTACGCCCGGCGATAGAGAAACTGCGCCAGCCAGACGAAACAAGAGCAATCTTTACCTTGCGCAGCACTAAAAAAGACGGCAGCACAGAAATATGGAGCTTTTCTGTGTACAAAATGGCAGAAGACAATCGTTTTACCGTGATTGGACATGACTTGACCCAGTTCCACTTGCTACAACAGCAAGCGCACGAGAAAGCCCACCAATTAGCTTCCGTGGTTGACAACAGCAACGAGGCCATCATCAGTATCGATAGGGACGGTCGAGTGCAAAGTTGGAGCCGGGGTGCAGAGAAATTATTGCATTTTCGTCAGGACGAAATCACCGGGCAGCCTTTGTCACAAGCCTTCCAAATTACTCTTGCCACCGGGGAAGCCAATATCTGGCAAGAATTGCAAAAAAGGGATTTCTACGACCAGTTAGCTTACATACAAACCAGAGACGGCGAGCAGCTCATTGTGCGACTTTCCAGCCGGCCGCTGAGGGATCAGAGCGGAATACCCATCAGCACGGTAATAGTGCTGCATGACGATACAGCGCAGGTCCACACGACCCAGCTCCTACACACTTTGAACCGCATTATTCTGC
>WFQT01000030.1 GCA_015486895.1 Anaerolineae bacterium | reverse complement strand
TCCCAGCACCGAAGAAAAGCCAGATAGGCAGAGGAGTGTAGGATCGATCTATAGCTTGCAAGAGCACCATGCCGCCGGCCAGGAAAAGAAGTTGCAGCCTGAACTGGTAGGCGAGTTGGCGAAAATCTAAATTGCTATTGCCAATATTGATACCCCGCCACCAGAGAAAAAAAGCGACTAAGAAGAGTGCAATTTCAGGCGGGAAGGCGGTCATGTGTGGCACGGACGCGAGGGTGCTGAGAAGCCAGTAATCGGCAAAAAGGGGTACTTGGGGGTAAACCCAGATTTTCGTCAGCAGAAACCAGGTTAGCACAGCAACTCCGGCGCTGGTGAGGCCGCGGGAGCGGAACTGCTTCATGCTGGCGAAAATCATGCGGGTAGCGTAAACGTGAATCAGAAGCACGCTCCAGATGAGGAGTACCATGGTGCTCCAGGCGGGGCGCCAGGCGCGGTCTGGCACCAGCGCCGCCAGGTAGGGGATGATGTAGGCAGTCTCCATCAATGTGCGGCTCCAGAGAAGCCCTTCCTGGCGTAGGTGCAAAGCTTCCCATTGGCGTTGCATTAGAAATCTCCGTTGGGGATTTGCAGGCCGCGGCTAAGCTCTTCGGCGCTGATAACCTCGCCGGAGACATCGCGGAAGTCGACATCCTGGGCACCTGGCAGGTGATAAACGGTGATACCGTGTAGATCGTCTCCGGCCGGCGGTTCCTCTGTGAGGGCAATGAGTGTCAGCTTGCGGCCAGCCTGCTGCAAACTGTGCAATGCTTGTAACAGCGCCTCTCCGATGTAGGCGGTGACGACCACTAATGTCGCGCCCCAAGGAAGGCTGCTGCTTTCTTGCATCAATAGTCGGTCGATGTCCATGCTGGCGACTGGGGTGACGGCGGCCAGCATTTCCATGATGAGCGTTAATTGCCCCGGCGCTCGGCCCGGCGGTACCCGCAGCGGCTGATCGGCCCGGGGCAGTGTGCCGTTGGCCATGAGACCTACCGGCCATCGTTGTTCTGCTGCGTAATTGGCCACCGATGCTGCCACGCTGACAGCCCGCTCTAACTTCCGAGGGATGACGCCTTTCCAATAGTGGGCCAAAGTGGACACGTTGAGGAAAATAACTATTTGACGAGAGAGCACTGGTTCCAGCACTTTGGTTTGCAGTTGTTGCCGTCGGGCGGTGGCTTTCCAGTGGATAGCACGCAGGGCGTCCCCAGGCTGATAGTCCCGCACGCCAATGCTGCGGGTAGGATCAGGGAAGAGAGGAATATCACTTTTGAGCTCTCCAAAAGGGTTTTTTGCTGGTAATCCTAATGTGGTTAACGGCAAGACCTTTGGGTAAATAATGAACCAGGTCGTCTGCCGTTCACTGCGTTTCTGGGCGAAAAAGCCGAAAGGATCGCTGGCTTCCAGTTCGGCCGGGCCGAAGGGGAAATAGCCCCGGCGGGCACATTTTACGGTATAGTGTCGCTCTACTCGCTCGAACCAGCGCAAGGCGAAAACGCCGGTCATGGTAACGGTGTTCGGTTTGTTAGAAGCGCGGATGTCGGCACCTTCGATGGGCAAGGTTTCGGGAAAGTCATCTTTCAGCCGCAGCCAACTCACTGGCAGCAATTTATGGTTTTCCAGCGTGACTGTTAGCTCGATTTCTTCTCCCACGAAAGCCCGTTTTTCAGCGAAGTGTCGTTGGTAGTATACTCCTTGGAGGACAAACTGGTGCCAGGCCCAGCTCAGCAAAGCTAAAGCTAACATGAAGGTGCCGATGGTAAGTAGGGTGGGGACATGGGCGATATAGCCTATAGCCATGAACAAGATCGTGATCAAGGCCCAGGCATCGCTGTATTGAGTCTCTTTACTCTTGTCGATATGCCAGCCGTGGCTGGTCAGATGCAGTTCCATGGATCACCCCACGACGGGTACAGGGATAGTGTCTGTAATCTCGTGGATTACCTCGGTGGGAGTGCGACCTCGCAGCCGGGTATGGGGGCTGATATGCACGCGGTGGACCAGCACTTGCGGCACTAGCTCTTTGATGTCATCGGGGATGACGTAATCGCGCCCCCGTATTGCCGCCAACGCTTGTGACGTTTGGTAGAGGGCGATGCTGGCCCGGGGGCTGGCACCTAAGTCAATGGCAGGGTGCTCCCTGGTGGCTCGCACGATAGCAACAAGATAGCGTCGCACTTCTGGTTCTACCCGCACTGTTTCGACAGTCTGTTTAGCGGCCTGAATCTCGGCGCCCGTTGCTACTGCCTGTAGTGTCTCGAAAGGGTCGTGCCAGCTCTCCCAGAGGATGATCTTTTCCTCTTCCTCCGCTTTCGGGTAGCCCATGCTCAATTTGATGAGAAAACGGTCTAATTGCGCCTCCGGTAGGGGAAATGTGCCTTCTAATTCGATGGGGTTCTGGGTAGCCAGCACGAAGAAGGGGCGAGGCAGTGCATGCGTCACCCCCTCGACGGTGATTTGTCGCTCTTGCATCGCTTCTAACAAGGCGCTCTGAGTCCGCGGCGTGGCTCTGTTGATCTCGTCGGCCAGCAGGATGTTGGTCTGAACGGGGCCGGGACGGAATTGGAATTCTTGTGTTTTCTGGTTGAAGTAGTAGACTCCGGTGACGTCCCCCGGCAATAGGTCAGGGGTGAATTGCAACCGTTGAAAACCCAGTTGTAGCGAACGTGCTAATGTTTTAGCTAAAGTGGTTTTGCCGGTGCCGGGCACGTCTTCTAAGAGGACGTGTCCCTCGCATAGCAGTGCAACCAGCAAGAGTTCCGTGACGGCCTCTTTGCCGACAATGACCTGCCCGACATTTTCTTGCACGCGAGCAGCGAATTCTTGGATGTTCATTATGTTGTCTACCCCTTTTCAGCATCTGTTCGGAGACTTCCGAAGTCGTGTCCCAGAGACATTTTACTGCAATTGGCATGATTATGAAATATCGTCTGAGTCCCGGTAAATATGGTTTCTGACGCAGGTATCGTCTCGACACCTTGGGAGCAAGATTCCCGAGAAAGCCCGGCAACTGATGCCTATAAAATAGGTGTCCTAACCTGGCCAAGCCAGAACTAGAAATCCAGATGATTTTACTGCTTTCTACTGGCTGTCATGCTTTGACAGCTATGAGAGGAAGTGCTATGATACATATGGCTTTAGCGATGCTTCTTTGAGCTGCTAAAGCTCTTTTTGTGGTGAGGATGTAGAATGACGGAGACGACCGCGTTAACCGAAAGACAGCAAGCAATCCTGGGCCTGGTTGTACGGGAATATGTTCGTACAGCGCAGCCAGTGTCATCGCGCCGTATTATTCAACTGTATGGCTTAGGCGTCAGCACAGCCACGGTGCGGAACGAAATGGCTTATCTGGAGCAGCGAGGATATCTCACACATCCTCATACTTCTGCTGGCCGTGTGCCTACAGAGGCTGGGTACAGGTATTTTGTTACACATCTCATGCAGACGTCAGAGTTGCCGGCACAGGAGATGGTCACTGTCAGCCACCAGTTTCAGCAGGCGCGTGGGGATGTAGATCAGTGGTTGGCTATCTCAACCACGGCACTGGCCAGACTGGTTGCCGCGGCGGCGTTGGCAACTATGCCGCGGCCACAGCAAAGTCGCTTCAAGCATTTAGAGCTTATCGTTGTCCGGGATGCTACAATTTTGTTGGTATTGGTTTTGCAGGAAGGACTGGTCAAGCAGCAGTTGCTTACCCTGGACCAACCAGTAACACAGCAAGAGATGAGCAACATCGTCGCAGAGCTCAATCGGCGCTTTATCGGCCTGGATAGCGAGCAAATCGGGCAGGCCTTGCAGGCTATGTCGCCCCTTCTGGCCCAGATCAGTGGCATTGTCGTGCAGGTAATGCGCCGGGCTGATGGTCGCATTAGTGAGCGGCTTTATCGAGATGGTCTGGCCAATATTCTATCTCAGCCGGAGTTCGCGGGTGGCGAACAGGCCCATCAAGTGGTGGCAATTTTCGAACAATGGACGCCGTTAGCCGTTGTTATGGAGGAAGCTAGTAGGAGTGAGGGGGTTCAAGTCATTATTGGTGGGGAAGGGCGTTGGCCGTTCCTAAACGGTGTCAGTATGGTGGTTTCTCGTTACGGGAATGTGGAAGGCATGAGCGGGGCTGTTGGCATCCTGGGACCCACTCGCATGCAGTATGGCACCGCTATTTCGGCTGTGCGCTATGTTTCCGGCCTGCTTAGCGAGCTAATGCAGAGGTGGTATGAGAGCCGGTTGGAAAGTTGATGTCTCGCCTGGAATGTCCTTGACGATGCTTAAACTAGCGGGAAATTGAGTGATTATGATATTCAGTGAGCTTCGCAGTCAAGAGAGCTAATTGTTGTGTTGAGGGCCTCTGTTAGGGGCGGCTGCCGCTTTGGCTCGTTCTGCGAAGATTCACGTAACCGGGAGGAATGGAGATGACACAGGAGAAACGTACAGGGGAAGTTGATATGCAGGATATGGGAGAAACCGCAGAAATGTCTGTTCCGTCGCCGCAAGCAGAAGTAACAGAAGGCACGACGGAGTCGGTTGCCGTTCAGGAAACCGCTCGGTTGGTCAAAGAGTTGGAAGAGATGAAGCAGTTGGTCGAAGACCTAAGGGGCAAGTGGTTACGGGCCGTGGCGGACCTCCAAAACGCTAAGAAGCGCCATGAAAAGGAACGGGCCGAGTGGGTCCGGTCGGCTAACGAATCGTTAATTTTGAAATTGTTGCCGATTCTGGATGATTTTGGGCTGGCTTTTGAAAACTTGCCGCCAGAGCGCACTGCGGAAGAAGAGAAATGGATCGAAGGCTTTCGCCTTATAGACAAGAAGTTAGGTACGCTATTGGAAAGCGAAGGGGTTAAGCCCATCGAGACAAAGGGGCAGGAGTTTGACCATAATTTACATGAGGCAGTGAGCTACGAGCCGGCCGATGGTTGCCGTGAGGGCGAGATTATTGCCGAGTTGCGCAAAGGTTATACG
>WFQT01000029.1 GCA_015486895.1 Anaerolineae bacterium | reverse complement strand
TAGTGCCACCGGCGGATAGTGCGGCACTGGCGCAACGTATGTACTGGGTACTGACACATCCAGAAAAACGGGGGCAGATAGCCAGACGGGGCCGGGAGACGGTGCGACAGCATTTTACTATTGACGCCATTGCCGGGCAGTATGAAGCCATTTACAGCCGGCTCTTGGCTACCGGTGCGTGAGAGGACTCTATTTGCCCGGTTATGATTTTGTAATGAATTGAGGTCGAGATTGTGGGTATGACTTTGTTAAGGGTTTACGCCAGGTGTACCCGTTTGGTGGTTAATCCTGGTATCAAGTAAAGGAGAGTTTTTGCGTGACAAAGCGACAACTAATTAGCTTGATTGGGTTTGTAACGGTCATTCTTTTGTTAGGGGTGTTCATTACCTCGCTACAAGTGGCTAATGGCAATGTGCAAGCGGACAGTAGCACGCCGGTGGTTTCAACTGACAGCGTGGCCGGGAATGCCCCTCAATATATCCCTAAGGTGACAGGGCAAAAAGGACGTTTTCCCGGCATCTACGTGTGGGATGGTCCTTTTCGCGGCTTGTTGCCATATGGGAATGAGAGCTTGGGTACGACATTTCCCATTCAGGGTCACATTCGGGCTTTCAATTGGGGCGGCGACGGCGGCATGCAATGGGGTCCGCTTCAGGAGCCCAATTCTTACTCGCTGGGCAGCATTGATGCCTGGCTGAAGGAAATGTGCAACCGTAACGGCGTGAGACCAATCAATCGCAAAGCGGCTTTTTACATCGTGCCGTATGACTCTGGTGGACATATTCATATTCCCACTTACATGTACGATCCTACTAATAAATGGTACGCGCAATATGGCAATGCTAACGAATCCGTCGTAAGGATGTCCAACGGGAAATTATTGCCTAAATACTGGACTGACTATTTTCTCGAACAGTATAAGAATTTCATTTACAAACTGGCCTGGAAATATCGCGATAAGGGCGATTGTATTGGCTTTATTGGTATCGGCACCGGCCGAGATGGCGAGACCTGGCCTGTCAATCCTTACACCGAGGTTGCAGAGAAGAATGCCCTGGTTGCTGCCGGGCTGGACAGTGCAACATGGGTAAAATATGTCGAAGATGTGACCGACCTTTATGCGCAAGCATTTACTGGTGATCCTCGCTACGGGGGTTGCGACGGTGGCCCTTGTATTCCTTTGATGTTGCAAGCTGCGCCTTTTTACTTGCATTCGTGGGAACGTAGAGACGTTACTGATCATGCGGCCACGCTGGGCATTGGTGATTCGCATAATGGGTTGTATCCGGATCAAGAGGGAGCTCGTTTTTCCAGCGGTGTGGGACAATATGATCCGATTTATAAACACTGGCAAGATGTACCTATGGCCTTTGAGACGTACGGCTATATGCTGAGTTGTTATAATCACGATGATCCTCTCGCCAAGAGTACTCCTGATCGTTACGCATGGGGTACATATTGGGCGATGCTCAATGGGTTAGATAAACACATCGACTATTTGCGCCCTTACGTGGATTTATTGCTAAAACCTGCGCCAGGCACGAATCCAGGGGACGCCTCAACGAAGCCTTGGGATCCACCGTGCCGGTGGGGCTACTGTGATTATCCTGCTGACCGTATTTTGAAATACAATGTGGCCATACTGGATTGGGCAAGCCATTATTTAGGCGTTACAGAAGACACAACACCCAGTGTTTGGGTTGCGCTTCGTGAACATCGCACGCCCTGGTTCAACTGTATTTTGCCCAAGAATCGGCTCTCACAGGTAGACAACGGTGCCATGGTCGGCAATTTCAATTTCTGGCTTTATCAGGATGACAGTATTCCCGGAGGGAAAACCGTGCCAGAAACTAACGAATTAACGAATCAGGTTGATGTGGACGTCGACCACATGGGGAACAACTATAATCCATATAACCCTAATCTGCCCTACGTGAAAGAAGCGTGGTATATCCGCCGCACCGATGAAAGCTCAGGGAACCCGTATATGTTTTTCAATGTCGATGATGGCTATATTTACGGCGGGACGAACACGGTTACCGTCACGGTGACCTATTTGGATATGTACACCGACACGTGGAGTTTGCAGTATGATGCGCGTGCCGGTTTGACGGATAGCAAAGTCATGACCGCTGCGGTTACCAGCATTATGACGAGCACGAACAGTGCTCCCGTACCGATGCCGCCGGGCACTATGTACGTGCAAAAAGAAGGAACAAAGTCAGTGCGCAAAGCGATTTTTGTTTTGCACGATGCCCGGTTCCACGATTATTTCGGCGGGCGAGCAGATTTCCGGCTGAATTCCAACGGTGATGGAGACGAATGGGTGCACATGGTAGATGTGAAACGCGGCACGCACGAAGCAGAACCGACACCAACACCCACATCAACGCCTACGGTCACGCCAACAGCAACGCCGTCGCCAACAGCAACGCCCACCACTGCGGCAGTGAACGGCACCGTTTGGGTCGATGAGAACGGGGATGGCTTGCAACAATCCGGTGAACCACCATTAGCCGGCGCGGTCATGCAACTTTGGAACGGCAATAAAACAACATTAGTGATAACAGATACTTCAGATGCGATTGGCCAATTCTCCATGGCAGGCATTACGCCTGGGGATTACAACTTGGTAGAAGTACCTCCGTCCGGCTATCAGCCCCTCTTTTTCGCGGAAATTCCACTTTCTGGGCTACAAGCAGGGCAGGTGTTGACTATCAATTTCGCCAATAAGGCACTACCGACGCCAACGCCAACGGTAACCCCGACACCGACTGTAACGCCGACACCTATGCCGGCTACGATCAACGGCACCGTCTTCGACGATCTCAACGGCAATAGCACGCAGGATAGCGGTGAAGCTGGACTGGCCGGCGTGGCAATCAAACTTTACAAAGGGAGTTACGCTGCATCTTCATTGGGTAGAACCAGCGATTTAGTTGGCGAAACGGCCACGCAAACTGATGGGACCTTCCAGTTCTTCGATCTGATATCCGGCCCTTACACTGTAATCGAAACGCATCCATACGGTTACTTACCGCTCCATAATAACGGGCGCTACACGACGACTTTGGCCGCTGGGGATACTGTCGCCATGTCTTTCGCTAATCAGAAAGCAACTTTGTTTTACGTACCATTGCTGTTGACCAGGCCGTAAAACCATATTGTCGTCTGGCAAAGGCGGAAAAGTACACTTTACTTTTCCGCCCTATCTTCTACGAGATTAATCTATCGTCAAGCTGACCCTGCAAAGGGCACATTGTCAATTAAGCTGTAACTGTAGCGAATAGTTCAATAATGATTGAAAGGTTAGAACAAATGATAAAAAGGAAAAAATGGTTGCTCTGGGCATCCTTTTTCTCTGTAATAGGCATATTGTTAAGCGCCATGCTGCTCTTTGCGCCGGTCTCGGCGGAAGTGAGCGCACCGGCTGCACCAACCGGCGCGGAAAAACATCCGGGCATTTATATGGCGGGAGATTACGCTAACGAGCCACCGGGGCCGTATGGTTTGACGGGTGGGCTTCTAACCACCAATTGGGGATATATCGAAAAAGATAGCCACGACCCCGCAACGTACGATTGGTCACATATTGACAACTATCTGGGCGAGGCTGGCGCCATGAGCAAGCTGGTGGGATTGGCCATTTCCACCTACAATGGCCGTTATAACGGTGGTGTGGTCAATGCTTTACCAGACTACATGTATGATCAAAACTCTCCGAATTACCTACCCGGCCTGGTGATCGACGCTGGCTCTTGCGATGCGACTGTACAAGGCTGCGTAAACGGACGTTGGCTCATTCCGAAATATTGGGATTCTCGTTATGTCAGCCGTTATGATGATTTCATCCAGCGTTTAGGCGCGCGCTACCGCAACGATCCCCGTGTCGAATGGATCGCTATCGGAGCCGGGATGTACGGGGAAATCAACGCGGCCGATGGCAGCGGCATCACGGGTACCGCAGCCAAAGATCATGTCACTTTGCATAATGCAGGTCTGAATAGCACCATATGGGTACAATTTGTGGATCATCTCATTGATAGCTATGTCAACGCTTTCTCCGATCCTGTGACCCATAAACTACAAAAGGTTATTTTCGTACAAACAGCTACATACACCTTTTCCCCTACAGAGCGTCGGGATATTGCCGCGTATGCAGCCAGCAAGGGTGTTGGGCTTTCCATCAATGGCCTTTACGCCGACCAGCTTTTCACTTCCATGGCTGATTCTGAAGGACACTGGACGATTGGCCTTTACGACCAGTTGTATCAATATGGCGATAAAATTCCCGTAGCGTTTGAAACGTATGATTACATGGTGGGTTGTGATGGCGTCAACCAGGTTTACTGGGCTATTCTAAATGGCTTGGATAAACATGTGGACTACCTGCGCTTGAACATCGACTTGTTCGTTAACCCCCGTCTGGATGATCAGGGGCACCCTATTTGGGAACCGCCTTACGCCCACGACAAAAGTGATAACATCGCTATTTTCCGTTGGGCCAAAGATTATGTTGGCAGGAGTCTGGATCCTGGTAACCTGCCGCCTTCTGTTTTTTCCGCCATGCGCGAACACCGCGGCCCCTGGATCACCTGCTGGGGCGGAGGGCCGACGGATGGGCAACGCCAAAAGACTTACTATCCCGAATACGGTGATTATGAATACTGGCTCTACCATCGGCGCGATGTACCGGGCGGGCGTGATGTGCCGGAGACCAGAGATATCACGGTCGATTTCTTGGGCAACCCTTATGATCAGAAGAATTTCAACGATAATCCCTATAATCCCGGCTTGCCCAGGACGAAAGAGAGTTGGGTAACTCGGCGCACCGATGAAGGGAGCGGTAACCCATACATGTTCTTCGACATTGATGATCGCTATCTTTACGATGTCAAAGGGGCTTTCCCTGTCACTGTGACGATTACGTATTTAGACGACAACGGTGACACCTGGGCGTTGTATTATGATTCGACCAGCGGAGTAAAAGCAGCCACACCGGTGGGCGGCACGCATCCGTACGTGCAAAACGACGATCCAGCGCCGGCCGGCATGGGCGGCGGCAGTTGGAAGAAAGTACAATTCGTGT
>WFQT01000028.1 GCA_015486895.1 Anaerolineae bacterium | reverse complement strand
TATCATGTTCGTGCAAGTGATTCGCGACGCAAACCAAAACCCCACCCCAACCATGACGCCCACAGCAACGGCAACGTCGGCAGCACCCACCGCCACGCCGACACCGACATTGACGCCCACACCTATCTTGACGCCCATGACCTTGCAACAAGGCATCAATGGTTATCACGGCTTCAGCGATACCTACATTGACGCGGCGTCTTCACATAGCAACTTCAATTCGGCAGCCAGCTACGTCATACAGAGCCTCGGTAGCAGCCGGGCGTTGTTGCGCTTCCAATTGCCGTCTTTGCCAGCAGAGGCCACACTGGACCGCGCTGAATTGAAGCTCTTCTACCAGAGCAAAGATCCGCCCTGGTATACCCTCTGGCTGCGTCTTTACGACTTACGCCGGGATTGGAATGAAAGTCAAGCTACCTGGAACCAAGCCAGCAGCGGTCACTCCTGGGCCGAAGCTGGAGCAGGCAATTGTACTTACGATCGCATCTGCCCCCAGGAGACCGATCTGTGGTTAGGCGCACCAGGCCGTTGGTACAGCTTCGATGTTACTGACTTAGCTAAACGGTGGCGCAGCAGCCCATCCAGCAATCACGGCGTCCTTATCCAGGGTTGGCAGGCAGACAACAAGCCATTGCACGCCTCCATCGCCAGCGGTGCCAGTTGGGATACTTATTCCAGACCAAAGTTAATTCTTTACTATCACCTGCCAACGCCAACGCCGATCCCGGGCACAGCCACCAACACGCCCACGCCCACGCCAACAGATAACCATACAATGACGCCTGCTATCACACCGACTGCTACCCAGACGCCCATGATCACCGACACACCAACGGACACACCGACAGCAACCGACACGCCCACTCCGACACCTACCGCCACGTTTACACCCACGCCGACCAACACACCGACTCCAACGACGGTAGCACTCCAGGAAGGGGTGAACGGGTACACCGGCGAGAGCGATACCTATTTAGATCGGTGGAACAGCAACACGAATTACGGTTATGGCCAAGGACTTGTTTTACAAAAAGGAAACCGGCGCCCCTTACTTCGCTTTGACTTAACGAAAATACCGACACACGCTACCGTGCTACACGCCGAACTTGAGTTGCGCCTATATCACCGTTCCCAAGCCTCCGACATCACCGTTGGGCTCTTTCCCGTGTTGCGAAGCTGGGCGGAAGGAGAAGCTACCTGGCTCCATCCCACTCAAAGTACTTCCTGGCAACAACCAGGAGCATTCGGCGACAACGATATTGGCGGACTAGCCGCCAGTACAGCAATCAGCCAAAATGCCGGCTGGGTGAGTTGGGACATTACCAACCTTGTCCAGGAATGGGTGCGCAGCCCTGATAGTAACTTCGGCGTCTTGTTAAAGACCACCAGCGGCGGCGGGAGCATGTACTACTTCTACGCCGCACAACGGCCAACCCCTCCAGAGCGGCCGCAATTGGTCATCACTTATGCCGCCGACCCACTTCCCCCCACCATCCTGCCCACCTTTACGCCAACGGTGACACAGTTGCCGCAAGGCGACATTCACAATGTTATCTGGCAACAAGGGCAGGATAGCTACGATGGCTTTAGCGACGCGTACATCAGCTCCTGGCAGACTACCAACAACTATGGGAAAGACGGCGTTTTCTATGTTCGTTCCGGGGATGTCAAGAAAGGGCTCATTCGCTTCGATACGGCGTCTCTGCCGGCCAATACCCGCATCTTAACAGCCACATTGAGCCTGTATGAAACCGTCAAGAGCAACTCTCTCCCCTTGAACATTTCCCTCTACCCTCTGCGACGGCAATGGTCGGAAGAAAGTGTTACCTGGTATATCGCGAATGATACAAGCTGGGAAGAAGCGGGAGCCAACGGTGACACCGATCGCGCTGCCACACCTGCATCTGAGACTATCATCAATCAAGATGGCGGCTGGATCCGTTGGAATATCACCCAAGCAGTACAAGAGTGGGCCGACAATCCGGCCCAAAACCAAGGGTTCCTCTTACGCGGTAGCAGCAGCGGCGGTGTAGAAAGCAGCTTCATCAGCAGCGATTGGCAAAACGCTGCTCTGCGACCAAAAGTAGAAGTAGCCTATGTAATCAGGCCTCCGACGGCAACCCCCACCGCGACACGGACGCCAACACCGACATTCACCCCCACGCTCACGCCAACGTGGACACCATCGGCGACCCCAACCACAACCTGGACACCAACGCCGGCAGCGAAAACGTTGACGCTATCACCATCGCCGCTAGAGCGTCCTCGCATTGACGGTGACCTGTCCGATTGGTCAGGAGTGCCGCTGGCCTTGTTAGATGCTGCTCACGCCGACACTATTAAAGGGGCTATACCCTCTTACAATGATTTTCACGCCCGCCTGTGGGCCAGTTGGGACCGAAGCTACATCTACTTCGCCGTGGCCGTTCACGACGATGTCGTCATCGCCAATGATGGCAGCGATATCTGGCGGGACGATGGGATCGAGTTCGGCATTGATGGTGCTTACGATCACCAACCTTATCACGCTGATGACCACCAAATCACCATCCGGGCCGACGGCGCGACAAGGGATTTCGGCATTCGTACCCTGCCCGGCGGCGTTCTCACCGCAGCCCACATCACCAACGATGGTTATAACGTGGAGATGGCTTTGCCATGGGGCATACTGGGCGATACCCCTTACTTCAACGGCCAGATCCTCGGCTTTACCTTCGGGGCACACGATGACGACGACCATGGCAACTGGGATAGCTACCTGATCTGGGCGGGAGATAGCACCAACAATAGCAACAACCATTATGCGGCAGTGCACCTGACCGGCTCACCGCCACCGCCGCCTACAGCCACACATACACCTACACCGGCGGCCACGCCTGTGCCGCTAACGCTCACTTTGCAGCCGGGGGTAGAGGGCTACGCCGGCCTATCCGACACCACCTTAGATGCCTGGCTGCCCACACTCCCCCAGGGACATACTTCGACGCTAAGTGTCCGGGGTAGTGGTACCGAAGACACAATTATATGCTTCGCTCTCCCCGGCTTGCCAACAGGTAGCCAGATCACCTCTGCCCGCCTGGAGCTATTCTTAGGCAAACGGAGCAATGGCAATCCCATTCACATCGCTGTTCACAATCTCCTCCGCCCTTGGTCAGAAAGTGAAGCAACCTGGCAACAAGCACAGGAGGGTATCAACTGGAGCCAAGCCGGCGCTACTGGTGCCGGAGGGGATCGCGCTTTTCTGCCGGCTGTGGAAGACACCGTTGACCAGGAGATCGGCTGGGTTTCCTTCGATGTCACCAAGTTAGCCAATACCTGGCAAGCCCATCCGCAGGATAACCACGGCGTCGTGCTCATCGGAAGCAGCAATTTGCCTGTAGAATACACCTTCATGGCCGGAGAATGGCTTAATCAGCAGTACCGCCCCCGGCTGATTATTCACTATCACCAATAGAGGTAAGGATCTATGGTCAATCACAGCGAGGTTGTAGGCAACATCCACTTACACACCACCTACAGCGACGGCAGTGGCGATTACCAGACCGTGATCGCCGCCGCCAAACGGCAAGGATTGGATTACCTGGTTGTCACAGACCACAACCAAATTCACCTCAAAGAAGAAGGTTGGCGCCATGATGTTCTCGTCCTGGTAAGTGAAGAAGTCAATGACACCAACAACCCACGAGAGGACAGCCATTGTCTTTGCCTGGGCGTGCAAACAGACATGACTCCGCTCTCTGGCGACGCACAGAAGCTCATTGACGCCACGAATCAACAGGGGGGGCTCAGCTTTTTAGCCCACCCGCTGGAACGCGGCTCAAAGTACGTCAGAGACACATACCCCTGGACGAAGTGGGAAGTGCACAACTATACTGGCATCGAGCTATGGAATTATTCTTCCACCTTTAGACCCCATGCTCGTACCTGGGCCCACTTAGCCGCACTATTGTTATTCCCAGACTACTTCCAAACCGGGCCCCTTCCAGAAACCTTGCGCCTTTGGGACCAATTATTAGCACAACGCCCCCCGGTTGTCGCCATCGGAGGTTCTGACTGTCACGCCGGGCCTGTGCATGTGGGCAAAGCACAGCATCGCTTCTTAAGCTACGATCTCTGCTTTGCTGCCGTCAATACTCATTTGTTATTGCAAGAAGCTTTCAACGGCGATGTCGGCCACGACAAGGAACTGGTATATAGTGCCATAAGCGCGGGACATGCTTTCGTCGCCTTCGACCGCGTTGGCTCCGCCAGAGGCTTCCGCTTCACCGCCCAGCAGGAAGGTCAACTGGCCATCATGGGTGAAGCCCTGCCCAGCGGAACCACCGAGTTTTACGTCACGCTACCCACCCCGGCAGAAATCCGCCTGCTGCGGGACGGGGTGGTCGTCGCCCGGAACCGCGGCATCAGCTTGCTATACCAAAGCGCCAAAAGCGGTATCTACAGGGTAGAGACCAAGCGGTGGCGGTGGGGACGACGACGTGGTTGGATTTACAGCAACCCCATTTACGTTGGCCTGTCCTGACCTGGCCGAGCCAGAACCAAAAAGCCAACCACTGATTGCGCAGATTTTCACGGATTTTGGGTTTATCTAACCCGTGTAATCCAGTAATCTGTGGTCCATTCCTTCGGTAGCTATCGATAGCCTGCGGCGCAGTTGCCGCCCGGCGACTTTGCACAATGTAGCATACAATTTCAACTGCCGTACTTTCCGACAAGTAGCCTTAGTAATGATGAGACAGTTTAAGGAGGAACCGATGAATCGCTTTCTGGCCCGTTGGCTTATCAACACATTAGCGCTTTGGGCTGCAGCGCTGCTTATCCCTGGCATTCACTTTGACAATGGTATCTCTCTAATCATAGTTGCCCTGATATTCGGTTTTGTCAATGCCATCATTCGTCCCATTGCCAAGATACTGACCTTCCCATTGATCGTCCTGACCCTGGGCCTTTTTACGTTGGTAGTGAACGCCTTGATGCTCTTGTTGGCAGCGAGAATAGCAGCAAGTTTTGGTGCCCAGTTCTATGTGTCTGGCTTGTGGGCAGCTTTTTGGGGGGCCATTGTAGTCAGTTTCGTGAGCATTGTGCTCTCGATTTTCCTGCCGGAGTAGACCCCATACCGGTTTCGGCACCACAAAAGACGGATACGCCATCATGACGTTTTAAGATCAACCTAACCATCTTCACCACGAATTAACACAGATTCTATCCTTGCCTTTCAAACCGAATCTGTGAAATCCTGTGTTCTCCTGTGGCTAAAATAAAAACGCCAAAGTCCAGAGAAAAGATAACGAGCCGGCAACTAATTGCTCTTTTACAAATTGTTGTCACAATTCCATTCACTATTTTCGGCGACTGGATTCCAATCTGCACAGGCAGGCTTCGCAATTGTTGCCGCGATTTCAATCGCCGGTTCATATTCCAACAATACAGTTTTTAACATACCTTCACCATTTCTTCATCCAGTTTTCATCTTTACCAACTATACTAAGAACGAGTGGGGGAACGGCTAATATAAAGTCCATCATTCGTAAACTTCCTGGGATGAGAGCTTGTATGCTCAAGTGAAAGCGCCTCGGCAGATGATTGCCGAGGCGCTTTCGTATCTTTAGACTACGGGCGATATCACCTATTAACCATCATTATACAGTAACGCTTTCTTGATCTCGCCGATAGCTTTCGTAATATTGATCTCGCGGGGACAAGCCTCTACGCAGTTGAAGATTGTACGGCAACGCCATACGCCATCCTTACCACCAACTGCTGCCAGCCGTTCCTCTGTCGCCCGGTCACGTGAATCAAAGATAAACCGGTGTGCCTGGACAGCAGCAGCCGGGCCCAAATAATCCGGATTAGCCCAGAAGGAAGGACAAGATGCAGTACAGCAACCACACAGAATACACTTGGTGGACTCATCGAAGATCGCTCGTTCCGCCGGGCTTTGCAAGCGCTCACGAGGCCCAGGGTCCTCATCGTTGATGAGGTATGGCATTACTGAACGGTATTTCTCCATAAACGGCTCCATGTCCACCACCAAGTCTTTAATCACCCGGAAGCCGCGCAACGGTTCCAATGTGATCCTGCTGCCAATATCCTTGATGATAGTTCTACAGGCCAGGCCGTTACGGCCGTTAATCACCATGGCATCAGAGCCACAAATGCCGTGGGCACAAGAACGGCGCACTGTTAAGGTGCCATCTTGGTACCATTTTACCTTGTGGATAGCGTCGAGGACCCGATCATCCGGATCCATGTCAACTTCGTACTCGCCCCACCAAGGTTTTTGATCAGTCTCAGGGTTAAAACGAAGAATCTTTAACGTTACTTTCATGATCTACTTCCCTTCTTTCGCCTTGCGGGATACACCCGGTAGCGGCGAGTCCATTAGTAAACGCGCTCTTTGGGTTCAAAGCGAGTAATAACTACTGGCTTGTAATCCAGGCGGACAGAATCATCCCGCCCCAAATAGGCCAACGTATGCGCCAAGAAATTCACATCATCGCGCTTGGGATAATCTTCCCGGGCCTGTGCCCCACGACTTTCTTTGCGGGCCAAGGCGCTGGATGCAGTAACATAAGCAATGTCCAGCAAATTCCTTAACTCCCATGTCTCCAAAAGATCGGTATTGAAGCGCTTGCCACGATCTTGGATCGTGATGTGATTGAAGCGTTCACGAAGCTCTTTTACTTTCTCGACTGCGCCACTGATTAGTTCTTCAGTTCGGAAGACGCCAACATTAGCGAACATGATTTCCTGCATCTCTTTGCGAATGTCGGCTGCTTTTTCCTCTCCAGACTCTGCAAGGAGATCATCTAACATTGCTC
>WFQT01000027.1 GCA_015486895.1 Anaerolineae bacterium | reverse complement strand
CCTCAGCTATTTCCCGATAACCTGGTCCACCACCTGGAGCTTGCCCGCCAGCTTGTGGCCGATGGAGTACCAGAGGGTGACGCCCGCCACCACGATGGCGGCGAGGATGAGGCCGCGCTCCACCATGTCGCCTTCGGTTCCCAAGAGATAGTCTGTCATGATTTACCTCCTTGTCGATTTTGACGTTGTGTTGTTCGCGGGGCCTGAACGCGAAAAAGGGGACGCGCGATTTCACGCGTCCCCTTTCGGACACCATTGTACACATTTTCAGACGGTTGTCAAGGAGCAATTGAACGAGTAAGGGTGCCAGAACTCAATGGCGAACATCACCCGGCTATGGGTGGTACACTTGGAGTGCACATTGACACCTTTTGTGCCACGAAACGCCCAAAACAGGGTGTGAAGATGAGGGATACAGGAGCAGCAAATCTGCTGCCAGTACCCCCCTTCTTTCACCCTGGCACCTGTTCTAGCCTTCGGGTTCAGTCACATATCTCACCTTGATCCATTACCTTCTCGTCAACGGCAGGTAAATGCGCGTGGTAGCTGTCACCGTCGGCGTTGACGTCGGTGTCGCTGTGGCTGTCGGCGTGGCTGTTGGAGTGATACATGGAGGCAATGCAGGAGTTATTGCCCCAGGAAGAAACGACAGCCACGCTGGATCGCAACCTAGGTTAATCATCCAAACTCTGTACCAAGTGTGATCCTGAATAAGAAGGTTATCGTGCTCATCGAAAGCGATGTCACCAGGCGTCCCCATGTGAAGACGTATATAGGCATCAGGTAGCTGCTTTACGAGGGGATCAGTATAGAACCACAATTGCCTCAGTTGTCGTTCTGCAGGGTCTCCATAGTATCCATCGTTTCCAATAACCGCCTGATTTCTGCTGTTAAAGGCGATGCTAACTGGCGAGCCTGGCTTATTCATTGTCCAGTAGGCACAATCGCCAATCTCATTGAAACCGGGGGCATTGAAAACCACACGGGCCTGCAGATTTGGAAACAGCTGTGTTGCATTTGCAAGATCCTCGGCTGCAAAGACCACAATCCGGCGGTTTCCTTGACATTCATAGGCGTTGTCAATAACGAACAGATTGCCTAATCTGTCAAACTTGATCTGTGTGGCGGTACACAGTGTACCAGCATTAGGCGAAGGAAGCCCCTGATTGCAGCGGATTTCTGTCTTGTTCTGTTGTCCAATAACCATGTCTACTAACAGTTTGTCTGTTGCGAATTGATCGTAATTACTGACGCGAAAGATACGAGTGTGAGAGTTATCAACTATATACAGGGCACGATTCAGATGATCAAACGCCATTGCGTCAACCTGTACATAGCCAGTGCCATCGGGTCGTGTGATTTCTAAACCCGTGTCAGCCCAGTATAACTTCACAAAGTCGGCGATCGGAGTTGCATTACTTGCAGTGATGGGCAATTGATATATTCTGATTTGATGATGTTCACCCGCCACCCAAAGTCTGTTCGCATCATCAATTGCGCCGCTTAGCCAGTTTCTGTATGGGAATCCGCCCGGCAGAACATAACTAGAATTAGCACCAAAGGGCTTAGCCTGATAGTCATTCCAGACTTTCGTCCTCAAGCGTTCATCACGCACTATTAGTTGATTGTTTGAAACTGCTAATCCAACTGATTCCCCCAAGCTGTCATTTGACGGATTATTGGGCCATTTTGAGAACAAAACCCCATTTGCGTCGGGCAAGCATTCAACATTCCCAACCTGATGTGTATTGTACGGTAATGCGTAGCGATAAATCGTATGAAAGAACTCGTCCGCTAGATAGATGTTATTAGCATTATCTAGGCCAATCGAACCACCTGGGGCCATTAGATGATTGCCGTTGTAAATTGATCCGCATTCAGGGTAATAGACAACATCCCCTCCTCGCAAGTACTGATTTTGTGCTCCAATAACCTTGACTATGTTTCCATCGAAATCAATTAACAGAGTCCGTCTCGCCTCATGTTCATTTAACCATATTTCCCCATTGGCATATTCGCCATCCCTGTAGGTATTGAAGACGAAGCCCGTTGATTGGAAACGATACGCTCCCGAGCCATCCCAGCCGCCCCAGTTTGTGAAGGGGCCATCTTGATTTGCCCTGAAGACGCGGTATGCAGTCATTCCATTGGTAAATGGCGGACGAAATACCAGAATGCGTGCCATGAAGGGGGCTGGATATTCGTCCAGCACATACAAGTCACCTGTTGTTGGGTGAATCCTAGCGAGAGTTGGTGTACACATCTTATTCAGAGGGCCGTTAGCAACACATCCCGACGTAGAGAAGTCAGGCTGGCCAAGTACAAGATCCGCAGTCTGCGACTGCGCGGGAAACCGGAGCACACGGTTATTAAAGGTGTCTGCTATCCATACATTTCCCTGATTGTCTACAGAGACACCTCTTGTTGATACATGATCAAAGTAAGGGCCACCAAAGCTAATCCATAGAGAGCGGTTATCCGGAGGATTTACTGGCCCATAATTTGATCCCCTGTTTCTACCATTAGAGTTCATATCATCTTGGCCCCAGACAAAATCGGCAATAGCATCACCTTTTCCGTCCGTAGTGTCAGAACTCAGGGGCTGATTGAAGCGCAAGACTCTGTTATTCCAGAAGTCAGGGACATATAGGTTCCCTTGGCTGTCAACATCTATATTCAATCTTGTCCATGACTCAGCGGTATTGTTGGCAAATGGGTACCCGAGTAGGCATAGTGTAGATGCCGAAGGAGACCGAGTAAATCCCAGATTGTTATCCCCATTGCACGAAGCTAGCTCATAATTGGGTTGACCAATCACAATCGCAGGACGCACGCTTTCATCCAGTTCGCAAGTACTACCATGTGGACAGGGTAGGTCGAACCCTAGGATCCGGTTATTGCCACTATCTACAACGTAGATATACAGCCTGTCGGGTGGCGAGTTGCGATCTACGATTACACCTGGGGCGTGGTAAATACCATTATTGTCCACTTTATTCCGGGCTGTTTCCGATATTTGTTTTTGCCCGAACAACCTGAGAATGTTGATCGGTGTTCCGTAATAGTCAATTGGACCATCAGATGGCGAGGAGATCAATCGCGCATTCTGCGAATTAGATAGGCCAGATCCAGGACTGGGCGCAAACGGTGGTCTCCCTAGATCAACGTTAATCAATACAGGACTGCTATCCTCACTGGAGTAGAGCCCATCGTTGGGGCCAAAGACATCAATGTTTCCCCTAAGAGTAACGTTAGCTATGATAGGAGTGCTATGCTCATATACGACTATGCCTCCTCCGTGGAATAGAGGAAACTCCTTCCCTGCGGCTTGCCCAGCTGTGATAACAAAGCCATCTAGCCGCGTAGCCCTGGAGACGTTTTGGGCAGTGACTACAGCATAAGCATTGCCTCCTTTGATCCCGGCGGGATCGGTGACGATGCCAGAAGAGTTGCTCCGGTCGTTAGTGTCGATATCGCCACTTAGAACCGTGATGTTTGCCGCCCAGTCGCGCTCATCGCGATGTTTCTCAGTACCTGCAAATCCACCGTACAAGGCAACACCATCCGGCAGTCGAAACGTAGCTTTCCGATCGCCCTTTACTCGTCCGAGACCACGATCAGGGTAATAGATTCCTTTAGCGACCCATATTTCATCGCCCTTAGCAGCGACTGCTAAAGCATCCTGAAGGCTTGAATAGGCTGAATTCCAAGAAAGACCGTCATGAGCCAAGCTTCGGGGCGCTAGACTAACGTAGATGATATTTGATCTCGGTGGCCCGTTAAAAGCGCCTGAGGCGGCGTCAAACTTCATATTCAATACGAGTACCGAGCAGGAAATCAAGACTGTGATGAGCATTCGTGTCTTCACTGTTCTGCCTCCTGGCGCCTGCGCCTAACACTAAGCTGACTGAGCGGCGAGGGAGTCGGACGCAGGTTCCTCCCTCTCGGGGAAGCGTGGTCCCCGAGGAAAGATCGCCGCTATGACTGGCAACACCACCTCGTCCGCTCCAGTGACTGGTTGCACGAAGCGGGAGACGCATTCCCCACGGATCCTTAGCTTACTAAACTGGCCCTCCCGCTCTGTGCCAAGCCTTACTTTCGGTCAGTACTTCCAGTATTTTATGAAAAAACGTAATGCCGATGGGCATGCCCAGCACTTTTCGCCGGGTTGACGTGAAGCCAAGTTCGTTGGCCTTCATCTACACCCAGACCACAATGACAGCCAATCTACAAAGCCTTGCTGGCATTTCCTTGGT